>JARJMV020000098.1 GCA_029335935.2 bacterium | reverse complement strand
GACGAATATCATCCAAGTAGAACGCAGGCACGCTCTGCCCCGAAAACTCACGGAAGTGAACGCCCGTGAGACGGTCGCCTTGATTGACCCCCAACGCACTCAGCGGAACCTGCACGCGCGTCCACTGATGGGCAGGAATGTTACTAACGAAATTCGTAATTGGAACCAAGGGGCGATCGACGCCGTCCACCTCGGCGCGCAGGTGGAACTGGGGATTGCCCACGCTCCCCCCATGCACCCAGAACTCCAAGTGGCTGAAGCCGTCGATAACGAAGCCCGTCGGGTTCTTGAACCAGATAGACGACCACGGGAAGAACTCCACGCGGATTGAGTATTGTCCCGAGCGCACGGGGCTGGCGTTTTGCATGTTGCGGTTCGCCCACGACCAATCTTCCCAGCGTCCAGCAGGGTAGTCGCGATAGATGGCAGGGTGCGCGAAATCGTCGGGGTGAGCTACGCCGAACGCGCCCATCAGCGCTACTGTTAGTATGGCGATTTTGACCGTCATTATCTGTTCCTCCGTAGCTGTAAAGCCGCCTTCCCAGTGCGGACGAGAACGCGCCCTCGCTGTAGTATTATAGCCCAGATTTCAGGCGTTGCTTAGTAGGCAGTGCAGGGCGAGGTATCCTATAGCGCGTTTGACGCACGATTGACGATGGACCCGCAGGTGCTGTTGAAGATAGGTAGGCTCGATGGGCAGAGCGTCTGGCTGTCGGGTCGGACGCCTGAGAGTGTGCTGGTCGCCGAATCGGATGCGGATGTGTTGCCTGTGCTATTGGAGGTGGAGCGTGCGACGCAGCAGGGTCTGACAGCGGTCGGTTTTGTAGCCTACGAGGCAGCGCACGGGCTGGACAAGGTGTTCCCCCAAGCGTGCGCCAAGGCGCCGCTGGCATGGTTCGCGCTCTATCGGCAGTTGGAAGCGCACGGCGCAGCGCCTTTGCGCCCCCTCGGCTGTGAGCGGAGCATTCGGTGGCGTCCCACGCTGTCCGAGCGCGCCTACCACTGCGCCTTAGAGCGTATTCGCGCTTACATCGAGGCGGGCGATGTGTATCAGGTGAACTACACCTTTCGCCTGCGCTCGGAGTGGAGCAGCGAGCCGAGTGAACTGTTGGCTCTGTTCGGGCAACTCTATCACGCGCAGCCTGTGCCCTACGCTGCCTACATCAACACAGGCGCGCAGGTGGTTCTCTCGCTCTCGCCTGAACTGTTCTTCGCGTTGGAGGGGGAGCGGATTCTCACGCGCCCGATGAAGGGCACTGCTCCGCGCGGGTTGGGGCAGGCAGACGACTTGAGGCAGGCGCAAGCGTTGCGTGCTTGCGCGAAGAACCGCGCCGAGAACCTGATGATTGTGGATATGGCACGCAACGATTTGGGACGCATCGCGCGTGTGGGGAGCGTGCGTGTGCCGCGCTTGTTCGAGGCGGAGCGCTACGCGACCCTGTGGCAGATGACCTCCACAGTGGAGGCGCGCACCGACGCGCCACTGCCTGAAATCTTCCGCGCGTTGTTCCCTGCGGCCTCCATCACTGGCGCGCCCAAAATCCGCGCGACGCAGATTATCCACGAGTTGGAGTCTACCCCGCGCGGCGTCTACACAGGCGCTATCGGCGTCGTGGCGCCCCATAGACGCGCGCAGTTCAATGTCGCCATCCGCACGCTGGTCTACGACCGAGCCAAGCAGCAGATGGAATACGGCGTGGGCAGCGGCGTGGTGTGGGACTCGGAAACCCACGCCGAGTACGAGGAGTGCTTGGCGAAAGCGCAGGTACTTTTGAGGCGCGCCCCCGAATTTGAGTTGCTGGAGACAATGTTGTGGCGTCCGCGCGGGGGCTACTTTTTACTGGAGCAACATCTGCAGCGGCTCTTACGCTCGGCGGACTACTTCGGCTTCTCAGTGGACGCTGGCGCGGTGCGAGCGAAGTTGCACGAGGCGGCGCAGGGGTTCACGGCGTCCCTGCGCTATCGTGTGCGTGTGCGTGTCGATCGGCGCGGCGAGGCGTGCGTGGAATACGCGCCGCTATCACACGCCCGCTGCCCCTGGCGCGTGGCGCTCGCGGCGGAGCCTGTCAACCCGCGCGATGTGTTTCTGTACCACAAGACCACGCATCGGGCAGTGTACGAGCAGGCGCGCGCTGCGCACCCTGACTGCGACGATGTGATCTTGTGGAACACACGCGGCGAGATTACCGAGTCCACAATTGCGAATGTCGCGGTGCGTCTCGACGGGAAGCTCTACACGCCGCCCGTTGAGTGCGGGTTGCTTGCAGGTGTCTATCGGGCGCGGATGCTGGCGCGCGGCTGGCTGCGCGAGCGTGTCATCCGTGTAGACGAGCTTGCCCGTGCGGAGGCAATCTATCTGATTAACTCCGTGCGTGGTCGCGTGCGTGCGCAGCTGATACGCGCTTAGGCAGTTGATAGGGTCAGGGCGCGCTCGCCGACGCGCTCCAGAGCGGTGCGCATCACGGCTTCGCTGGGGGCGCGGCTGCGCAAGTGCTGTTCGCACATTCGGAACGGATAGAGCAGTCGGTCGTAGCGCGGGTCGGGCAGGCTCAACGGGCGCGTCTCCTGCAGCAGCCACGCCGAGATGCAATCCGCCCACTCGCGCGTGTCGTCGGGGCTGGTCAGCACAGGCGTCTCAACGCGCACCAGCCCATAAGTGGGCGATGCGCCCTGCTGCCAGCGCAAGCGCAAGTACCAACTGTAGACCTCGCTCTGCCCCTGACGCACGGGACGAAAGACGCTGCTGCGATAGCCGGCAGGCATGTTCAGCACCTGTAGCATCCAGTTAATCTCCAAATAGCTGGTGCGGTGCGACTTCGAGACGCCCACTACCTGCACCAGTTTGCGCCGTTCCAGCGCGCTCATCAGGTCGGCTATCGAGCCGTCCACCAGCAGCCAGTTGGTGGAGCCGGGCGTCTGCTGGTCAATCCACTGCAGGGCGAGTTTGCGCTCCAGATGGTCACGCACGCGCGCAACAGTCGCCCCTGCACGCACCAGCATCGTGTTGAAGGAGGTCTTCTCCAGCTCGCGGTTCTCCAACGAGTCGTAGACGGTCAGCCCCGCGCGTTTGAACCCCTCGGCGTCGAACGCTTTGAGCGGCAAAAAGAGCGCCTCCTCCGCCTGCGTCAGCGCAGGGACAGGGTGCAGCTCGCGCTCGCGTCGCTCCAGCACCATCGCCGCCACATAGCCATACACGACGGGCAACAACCCTTTTGGAGTCTGCTGATAGTATAGCAGGTGTGAATGCTGGACGCCGTCGATGAAGTGCGTGAACTGCGTCGGCTCGTTGGCAGGCGGCACAGGGAACACGCCAAACTCACGGCGATCTGCCTCATGCACTAACATCGCGCTTGAGAAGCCCCCCTCCTCCTCTGGCGGCTCGATAGTGTCTTCGCTGCTCACTCGGCGCACCACTTGCACGCCCTCTGGGTTCTCGCGCAGGAACCGCACCAACCGCTGCAGAAACTCAGTCATAAAGTGGAAGATTCGCACGGCGTCGCAGGATTCCTGCCGTTGTCGCGCCTCAGGTATAATTCTCTTGCTATGACACCGAGTGTTTCGACTTCCGAGCAGCAGAGCCGATATGAGGTTCAGAAATCCACTTGGCGCACGAAGGTCGGCTTCGCTGAGATGTTGCGCGGTGGCGTGATTATGGATGTGGTGAACGCGGAGCAGGCGCGTATCGCCGAAGAGGCGGGCGCGGTCGCGGTGATGGCACTGGAGCGCGTGCCTGCCGACATCCGACGCGAGGGCGGCGTCGCACGCATGTCCGACCCGCGCATGATTGAAGAGATTATGCACGCCGTCACTATCCCGGTGATGGCGAAGTGTCGTATCGGGCACTTCGCGGAGGCGATGATTCTCGAAGCGTTGGGCGTGGACTTCATCGACGAGAGCGAGGTGCTGACCCCCGCCGACGAGGAACACCATGTGAACAAGCATGCGTTCAAGACGCCGTTTGTGTGCGGCGCGCGCGACTTGGGCGAGGCGTTGCGACGCATCGGGGAAGGCGCGGCGATGATCCGCACCAAGGGCGAGGCAGGCACAGGCAACATCGTGGAAGCCGTGCGCCATATGCGCGCCATTATGAAAGATATCCGCCGTATCCACAGCGCGCCCGAAGACGAACTGATGGCGATAGCCAAGCAGTTGCAAGCGCCCTACGACCTCGTGGTGGAGGTTCATCAGACGGGCAGGCTGCCTGTGCCGAACTTCTCGGCGGGTGGTATCGCCACGCCTGCCGACGCCGCGTTGATGATGTGGCTCGGCGCAGAGGCGGTGTTCGTCGGCTCTGGCATCTTCAAAGCGTCCGACCCGGAGCGACGCGCACGCGCCATCGTCGATGCCGTCACCCACTATCGCGACCCTGAAGTGCTGGCGGAGATTTCCAAAGGTCTCGGCGAGGCGATGCCCAGCCTCGATGTGCGCAAACTCGCCGAAGAGGAACTGATGGCAGTACGCGGGTGGTAGCGGATGCTGGGGCAGTCGTGTCGGCACACAACCATGCCGACACAACTGCCTAAGCCCTGCTGGGATGCGAGATGAGAGTGGGTGTACTTGCGCTTCAGGGCGATTTCGCGGAACACCTCGCGACGCTCGCGCGGCTCAATGTTGAGGCGACCGAAGTGCGTAAAGTCGGCGACCTCGCGCAGGTGGACGCGCTGATTATCCCCGGCGGCGAAAGCACCACCATCGGCAAGTTGATGGCGCGCTATGGGCTGGATGAGGCAATCCGCGCACGCGCCGCGCAGGGCATGCCCATCTATGGCACTTGCGCTGGGATGATTCTGCTCGCCAAGCACATCGAGGGGAGCGAGCAACCGCGTCTGGGGCTGATGGACATCACCGTGCGGCGCAACGCCTTCGGCAGGCAGATCGAGAGTTTCGAGGCGGACCTCTTGTTCCGCCCGACGCCTGAGCGCGCCGTGCGAGGCGTGTTCATCCGCGCGCCGATTGTCTCGCAAGTCGGCGACGAGGTCGACACGCTCAGCGAACTTGAGGGCAAAATCGTCGCCGTGCAACAGGGCAAACTGCTGGCGACGGCGTTCCACCCCGAACTCACCGACGATACCCGCGTCCACCAATATTTCCTCTCGCTCATCTCAGGTACACTTTAGCCCGATGCAACGCAAACCGAACGAGACACGCCTCTATCGGCAAGAGATGAACACGCGCATCCTCGACAGCGGGTTCAAGCCGTTCCAGCGGTTCTTCGCGCTCGACGCCAGCGCGTACACCGAAGGCGCTATCCCCGTCAAATACAAAGAGCTGATGGGGCTGGTCGGCTCGATGGTGCTTCGCTGCAACGATTGCATCTTCTATCACTTAGACCGCTGCGTGCAGGAAGGCGCGACGCGCGAGGAGCTGCACGAGGCGATGAACATCGCGCTCATTATCGGCGGCTCAATCGTGATTCCGCACCTCAGATACGCCTACGAGATGATGGACGCACTCTTGGCTGAGCAGGAGGGACAAGCATGACCAAAGTTCACATGACCATCGCGACCACGAACCGCGAGCAGGTGGGCGTTCCGTGGCTGTGGCGGCTCGGACGCGACTTCGAACTGCAGGTGAATGTCCTCAAAGCGAACATCAACGAGGACTTCGGCTGGGCGTTCGTGGCGTTGGAGGGACCTGTGGAGGAGATCCAGCGCGCGACGGCATGGCTACACACCACAGGGCTACATGTCGAGCCCGTGGAGCGTTCGGTGTTCGGATGATGGACGGCGCAGTATCCCTCAAGCCGCCGCGACCGCCTGCGGATTTCGTGGCGTTCTGGCAAGCGGCGGTTGCCGAAGCCGAAGCCGTTCCGCTGCGCTACGAGCGCGTGCATCACGAGGACGATGACCATCCCAGCCATGTTGTGTACCGCTTGCGCTGGATGGGCATCGACCAGCGTGGGCGCGAGGGCTGGTATGCGCTGCCGCGCCGAGCGCTGTACCCGTTGCCCGCCGTGCTGTACCTGCCCGGCTACGGCGTTGGAACTGTGCCCATCAACGAAGACACGATGTTCGAGCGGATGATTACCTTCTCTGTCAATCTGCACGGCTACGCGGTGGAGCCGAATGTGCCCTACAGTCCCGAGCTAGGCTACTTCACGCGTGGCATCCAATCGCCGCAGACCTACATCTACCGTCGCCTCGTGCAGGAGAGCCTGCTGGCGATGCGGGTGCTGGCGGTACAGGCGGAGGTGGACGCGCAGCGGCTGATGGCGGCAGGTCTCAGTCAGGGCGGTGGATTGGCAGTGATGCTGGGCGCGTGGTGCAGGCACACCCGATGTGTGGTCGCCGAGCTGCCGGCGCTCAGCTACTGGGAGTACTTGCTCGATAGACCTGCATGGCGCTACCCCATCAAGGAGTTCAGCGACTACATCGAGACCACAGGCGTCTCGCGCGAAGCGGTGCTGAGCGTGCTGCAATACTACGATGCTGTCAACCACGCGCCGTATGTGCGCACGCCCGTACAGCTGAGCTTGGCGTTGAAAGATCCTGGCATCCGCGCGCCTGTGGTGTTCTCGCTCTATGATGCGCTGCCTACGCCCAAACGCTTGCTGATTTACGAGGACTGGGGGCACGACTGGCATCCTGAGATGCGTCCCCAGTTAGAGGCGTGGGCAGAGGCTCATCTCGGTCGGCCGCGGTAGCGTTCGTAAAGCCGAGTGTGCTTGCTGGTCATCTCGATAGGGCGTCCAGCAATCCAGACCTGGATCACCTCGATGCGGATGTCCAACGGGTCGCCGCTGAGCAGCACTAAGTTCGCATCTTTACCAGCCTCGATACTGCCGAGCCGATGGGACAGCCCCAAGATTTGCGCGGGGTAGAGTGTGATGGCTTTGAGTGCTTCCTCGCGGGGCAGCCCGTGCGCGACGGCGGTCGCCAAGTGGTAGGGCAAGTTGCGGGCGTTGCTGGCGTCGTTGCTCGCCACGCAGAACAGCACGCCTTTCTCGTGCAGGCGTCGTGGGAGCAGGAACGGCTCGTCGTACGGGTCGGATTCTGCGCTGGGCATATTGTGTACGCCTTCCAAGATCACGGGTACTTGCTTCTCGCGTAGCAGGTCGGCGACGCGATACGCCTCCGAACCGCCCACAATCACGAGGCGCACCTGCTGCTCCTCCGCCCAGCGTATCGCAGCTTGGATGCCTAATGCGCTATTGACGCGCACAAACAGCGGCAACTTGCCCTCCAGCACGGGCATCATCGCGTCGAAGCGCGGGTCGCGTTCATGGGCAGGAATGCCCTCCGCGCCCCTCGCTTGATGGGCGCGCAGGTAGCGTCGGGCGTCGTCGAGAAACTCGTTAATCGGGCGCATACGGCTCTCCCAGTCGCGGCGGCGCGCCTCCGCGCTCTGGTTCGGCGCGGCGGACGGGGCAGGGAAGTTCATAAACAGACCTATCGGCGTCTTGATGACCATCTCTTCCCAAGTCCAGCCATCCAAGTTCATCACGCACCCCGTGCCTGAGAGGATCCCGCCTGTTGGCGCGGCGACCACAGTGGTCGTGCCGTTGACGCGCGTGACGGGGATTAGCTCCGAGTCGGGGTTCAGCGCGATTTCCGCCCGCGAGTTCGGGTTGAACTGTCCTGTCTCGGTGGTATCGATGGTGGCGGCGATGGAGCCAATCTCGGTCAGTCCCAGCGTCGTGCAGGCGTCGATATAGCCCGGGTACAGGTGGTTGCCCTTGCCGTCGTAGACGGCTGCGCCGCGCGGAATAGCGATATTTTTGCCGACGGCGGCGATTTTGCCGTCGCGAATGATTACGGTCGCGCCCTCGACCGGCGGCGCGGTGATGGGGTGCGCAGTGACATTCCGTATCGCGTAGACGCCGCGCGTTCGCACAGGTCGCTCCAGCGACGCCTCATAGCGCGGGGCAATCGGCGAGACGCCCGAATCGCGCCCCGCAAGCAGCATCAACAGTCCCAATCCATAAACTTTCAACACGCCGATTCGATTCGGGCA
>JARJMV020000061.1 GCA_029335935.2 bacterium | reverse complement strand
TGCCTGACCCGAAATCTACGGCAGCACGCTGCCATCGGCCAACGTCACGCGCTTGATGGTCAGCACATGGCCTTCCGTGCGAGAGGCGGTCACAGTCGCCGCCGTTGCTTTGACCAGGTAGGTAATCGTGATTGCCTTACTCATTGCTAGCCTCATTCTTTTGTGGTTGAACTTCGCGCAGATTGGCGTTCATGGCGTAGATTGCCAGCAGTGTCTTCGCGCGGTTCCAAGGCGCGCCTGCAATGCGCTCGCCTGACTCAACGCGTAGCAGTTCCGGGTTCACTGTGATGCCAAGGGTGAACTGAACTCTGTTCAGCACCTCCAGGAACTGGTCGAGATTCTTTGAATTGCGCAGGGCATAGAGCAGCCCCATGTCTTTCTTGCCAGCTGCTTGCTTGCCCAGCTCGTAACCGAAGCCTTTGAGGATGTTGAGCAGCTTCTCGTCCATGTGCATAACCTCCTGCAGATAGATTTGGAACACTTCAAGTGTACCAAAAGTCAAAGGTTTCTTCTGGCTCGCGCTTACTTCGTACAGAAACGCCTCCAGGGGGGGTAGGGGATCTGCCTGTTGGAGAATAGCACGGCAGATTTGCTCTCGCCACAGCGTTTCCTCAGAGCGATTGCGACGATGCAGGAATTGACGGAAGACCGTTTTAAGGGTCTCATGCGAATTATCTGTTTGCAGCGTCTCCAACCAGCGACAGTAGAGACGATACAGGGGCTGGAATCGGTCGAACTGATGCAGGGCTTTCATTGAGAAGCTCTTCCCACCCGCACTACCGCTGATGGCGTACACGACGATGGGGCTACTCGTGATTGGTTGTGCCCCTGTGAGCTCTGCCAGAAGGGGGTCTAACTCGCCTTCAGAATCACGCTGGCGAATTACCTCGAACAGGCGCAGCAGTAGCCCGAACAGATTTTCGAAGGGATATTCGCCGAAGAAAGGCGCCTCGAAGTTGCCACCCTTCGCGTCCCCTTGCAACTGCATCAGTTCGATAATGCCTTGGCGCAACGCCACTAAGCGTTCCAAATCGGTGTGAAAGAGAAAGAAGTGGTAAGTACTGCCCTGCCGCCGCCAAAGCCAGCTCTCAAAGGCGGCGAAACCCGCTAAAGCACAGAGAGCGCACATCTTCAACCCACGCCGCGCACAGGAGTAAAAGTTTCCGAAATCGTTCGGATTCACAACAAAGGGGAAAAAATAGAGCTTTGCATCCAACACTACTTCTTCTCTTCCACAAAAGTCGCACTTCTGTCGCTTACCTTGCGGAGCGATCGGTGGATTCGGTCTCGGCGGAGGAGAGGTGTAGTAGCTTTTACCGTCGATCTCTTTCTTAGGCGTCTTCGGGACGATGCTCACAAACAATCTGACCGGCTCCTTCCAGTTGTATTTCTCGTAGGTCTTGAGCTGTCCTGATTTCTCGTCCCAGTATTCGCCTGTGTTGCCAGTTTTTACATAGAGTTTCTGCATAATCTGTTGGACTACGGCGTTCACATCCTGTGGTGGTTCTTGCAGTCCGTAATCTGTGCAGAGTACCGCCAGCCCGTTATCCACCCAAAAGTTCCCTGTCGCACTATCTAACAAGCTCATCTGTGCCTCCTGTGCTGATTATATACTGTATTACTGGGTGTTTTGTTCCCGTTCCGCGCTCGTTGGGGGGCGATTCTGGTGGGATTTGCGATAGACTTCCACGCAGCCGAAGCCTGCGGAGTTGCGCTCGCCGATGCCCGCGTCCAGCGCCATCTCGAAGTATTCGGGGGGCGCGTGGAAGCGATACAACCCGCTCCAACCCTTGACCCAAGTGCCCTTAAAGTTGACCATGTGAAAATTCTTTTTCAGGTCGACAGCGTAGGGGGTGCAGTAGGCGTCGTCTGGGGGGATGTCGCGCCCGTGCCAGAAGCGCACCTTGTCGCGCAGGTTGCCGATGATACGCGCGCTGAAGTCGGGTTCACGCGGCTCCAAGTAGTAGGTGTATTTCTCGCCCGGCTGGCGCAGCGTTTCGCGTAGGGTAATCGGCGAAATCGCTTTCAGTACCACTTCCGATTGGTAGCGCGGCTGGGGGATTGCCTCGACTTTGCGGAGCGGCGCGCGCGATTCGCCTATCTGGAGCTCCTCTGTTGTGAGCAGGTGCAGCAGGAGCGATTCGAGGAACGCCTTGTTCGGCGAGGCGATGTAAAGCACCGCGCCGCGCGAGAAGACCAGCTGCTCGCCCTGCCGCTCGAAATCGCCTATCAAGCGCGAGAAGGTGAAGTAGCGGAAGCGTTTCGTGCCCTCGCCGATGCCCTCGTCGTGGAGACGCTGCGCTAAGTGCGCCTCCAGATGGCGATAGATGAACGCCTGCAGGAAGTAGTTGTAGTGGATCGGCGTGCAAAGCGGCGCATCGCCCCTACCCAGATAGAGCTTGAGACGCATGGAACATCCATCTCCCTTGAATAATTGGATGGATTATACCATGCGTTGACTGTTGAGATAGAGGTTCAGAACGGCGCGGGGGGCGGCGTCCCGATGGCGCTGACAGCGGTTTCGCGCTCCGCTGCGTTGCCTGCCTGATCCATCGCCCGCACGCGCACGCGGATTTGCCCCGCGGCGCCGTTCCAACGCGCTTGGAAAGCGCCTTGGTAGACGCCCTGCGACGCGCTCAGGGCGACACTCGCCTGCGTATTGTCGGGGTAGGTAATCGTCGCCTGCGCCATCGTGACGCCTGAGCGGTCGTCGGAGATGGGCACGGCGACGGTCGCCTGCGATTCGGGCGCAATCAGCTCGGGCTGCACGGCGATAGCGCCGATGGTGGGCGGGGTGGTGTCGGCGGTGGGTGTCGGCGCGCCGCCCCCGCCACCACCGCCGCCACCACAGGCAAGCACACTGATAACGGCAAGCCCTATCAGAACCTTCAACGCGGTTTTCATAGTCATCACCTCAGCGTGTGAGCAAGATTGGGATTACAGCGCGCGCGAGTTGCCCGTCGTCGGACTGCGCCACGATGTGCGCCTGATAGGTGCCGGGGGGCAGGGCGCGCCCTGTCTCATCGCGTCCATCCCACACGACCTGCACGAGACCCGCCGTGCGCGTGGTCTGCACGGGGAGCGTGCGCACGATGCGCCCTGCAGCGCGGATTTCGAACTGCACTTGAGCTGGGGCGGTGAGCGTGGCTTGCAGGGTGTATGCGCCGCCTGCGCTGCGTCCGCCCTGCGCCGAGGGCTGGAGTATCTGCAACGGGGTTCGTGCGCGCTCTTGCTGGATGCGGAATCGGAACACGCCGCCTTCAGGGGGCGCGGTGAAGGTGTAGCGCGCGCGCGTGCGCAACGGGAAAGTGCGCTGAGCCTGCTCATCGTACAGCGCCAGCATCGCGCGACGCGGCAGGTGCGCAAGGTCGGGGAAGCGCAGCTCCACTGGGCGCGCGGTGTCGGCAGGGGCGACCACCACTTCTATTGTCCACTGGGCGCGTTCATCGGCGCGACGGATGTCGGCGCTGAGGGGGTGCGTCGCGTGGCGGAGGTGTATCCGCACGGGGGTGTCGGTATCGGGCGCGTCGGGGGGCGCACTCGCCAGCAACGGCGTACCTACGCCCAACACTACCTCGCCACCTTCCGAGCCGACTGACGCCTGCACGCGCAGCGACCAACCGCTTGGCGGCGTTTCGAAGCCACGCCCGCTCGCCACGCGCGTCGTGGGGTTCAACACCAACTCGCACGGCTGCCACGCCAAAATCCACGCGCCTGTGAAGGGAGGGAGTTCACGCTGGGCGTTGGGCAGCGTGCGCGGGTCGCACACGAGGCGATACCGCCGCTGCGAAGCCTCCCACGCCCACGCATACCGCTCCAGCCAGCCCGCTTGGCTCGCCTCGCGCAGGGTGCGGTTCTCGCCGCCTTGCACCACGCGAATCGCCGTTTCGTCCCACGCCAACGGCGCAAGGTAGGGGTGGCTGATGAGGTTCCAGCCTGCTTGCAGGGGTATACGAATCTCGCCTGTGAAGGGTGTGCCACTGAGGTCAGGCTGAACGGGCGCGTCCGCTTTGAGGAAGTAGCCCCTGCCGATGCGGAGCTGGGAAGCGTCTTGGTATCGCTGGGCGTCGGGGGCCCACTCCACGATGCGCACGCCCTGCAAGCCGAGCGATTCGGGCGTGGCGTTGGGCAGGTTCAGCCCCAGCCCGAAGGCAAGCACGCCCTCAAGCTGGCTGGGCAGCGCAGTGGCGATGGTGAACGGCTGTGGCTCGCTCCACGCGCTGGCAGCGTTTCGGCTGTCGATGGCGCGGGCGCGCCAACTCGCCGCGCCGACGGGCAACGCTTGGGCAGTTGGCACTTGGAATCGGGCGACCGCCCCGCTCGCGCTGGAATCGAGCGCGAAGTTGAACTGCCGG
>JARJMV020000038.1 GCA_029335935.2 bacterium | reverse complement strand
TATCTGACCAGCGGTGATGGATTCACTGCTGCCGCCGCGCTCACGGCGCGCACGACCCCCCACGCCGACGAGTGCCTGCAACTGGGACAGCTGCGTCAAGCGGAAGCTCGGAACGCCCTGCGGCAACTGGGGGTCAGCCCCGACGATGCCGTGTTTCTGGGCTACCCCGACAGGGGGCTGCTACCGATGGCAATACGCCCGCAGCGCGTCGTGCGCTCGCACGCCACTCAGGCGTCCGCCGTGCCGTACAGCGACGCGCTCACGCCCAACGCGCCATATATTGCGCCTGCCCTGATTGCCGACCTGCGCCGCGTAATCGCCGAGTTCCAGCCGACGCATGTGTTCACCACGCACCCGCTCGACGACCACGAAGACCACACCGCCGCGGCGCTGTTCACTGCCGAAGCCCTGCGACAGGCACAGGCGTCTGGCGAGCTGGCGTGCAGCCCCACCCTTTGGTACTACATCGTCCATCGGGGCGACTACCCGCTCCCTCAAGGCGACCATCCGCAGCGGTTGCTCACACCCCCTGTGGGTCTCGATGGAGCGCCGTGGCGACTGCTGCCGCTTAGTAGCGACGCGCAGCGTGCCAAGCGGCGCGCTCTCCAAGCCCACCAATCGCAGTACGCGCTGATGACGCGGTTTCTCAGCAGCTTCCTGCGCCAGAACGAGCTATTCCTGCCCGCCCCGCTGGAGCCTATAGGCGTCGCGCAGCCCGTGAACGACAACCCGACCATCCACCTGCAACCGCGCGCCGATATCGCAAGCGTGCAGGCGCAAGCAGGACGCGAAGGGGTGCGCGTGAGCGTCGAGACGCTCAAACCGCTGCGCGCGCCTTACCAACTGGAAATCACGCTACTGACGGTGGACTCCTCTGGCAACTGGAGCGACGCTCGCTGGCGCTACCCGAATCGGAGGCTCGCCGCGCGACGCGAGGGCGACACGCTCTATCTGTGGCTACCCCACGCTGCCATCGACCGTGCGGAACGCGCCTATGTGCTGGTACGAACTACGCTCTACGGCGCGGAGTTGGACCGCACGGGTTTCATACAGGCGCAGCGGCGCGCGGGATCGGACGCCCCAGCATCTGGGTTAGCGCTTCGATACGCGCCATCACCTGCTCGCTGAAGGCGTCGCGCGCGGCGCGGTCGTGCCGCTCCCCGAACAGCGCGCGATAGGTTATCGGCTCACCGAACGCCACTTGGATGTGCGCTCTGCGCGGCAGTTTGGCGCCCTTGGGGAACGCTTTTTCCGACCCCACAATTGCCGTTGGCACGACCGCCGCCCCCGACTGACGCGCCAGCAGCGTCACGCCCGGCGTGGGGGGCAATAGGCGACCGCCGTCGCCGCGCGTGCCCTCGATGAAGATAATCACTGCGCGTCCGTCATTCAGAAAGCTCAGCGCGGTCTTGATGGCGCCGACATCTGCCGCGCCTCGCTCCACAGGAAATGCGCCGAGCCGACGAATCAGCCGCGAGAACAGCCCGTACCGAAACAGCTCCGCTTTGGCGATGAAGCGCAACTCGCGCGGGCACGCGCACCCAATCAGCGGTGGGTCCAGCAAGCTCAGGTGGTTCGGCGCGATAATCACTGCGCCTTCCAACGGCACACGCTCCGCCCCCACCACTTCCAACCGCCATACCAATCGCGCCACGCCGCGCACCAGCGCCCAGCCCGCGCGATAGAGCCAGTCCTCCGAGCGCACCATGCTAAGCCTCAATCACGAACTCACTGCGCACCTCTGTCGGCACGCGCAAGGTCGCCGAAGCCGAGCAGTACTTCTCGTCCGAGAGGCGCACCGCCTTCTCCACCGCCTGCGCATCGAGATTGTTGCCCTGCAGATAGTGCTTGATGACCACCTTCGTGAAGCGCCGCGGATGCTCAGCGTGGCGCTCCGCGTGGAGTTCCAAGCGATAGCCTGTAAGCTCCTGCTTCATCTTGCGCAGGATCGCGACCACATCCATCGCCGTACACGCCGCCACCGCCAACAGCAGGTGTTCCATCGGCGTCGCCGCGACATCATTGCCGCCCGAATGCGGGTTCGCATCGAACAGCACCTTGTGCCCTGTGATGTCGCATTCGCCCTCAAACAACATGTTGCCTTTCCATACCAGCTCGCCGCTCATGCTAAGAAGATACCCGAAATGTGGTATACTAAAAAGGGGGGTAGTCCGACAATGCGGAGATGGCGACTATGAAATACATTACGCTACGCGATGCGGCGAAACAGCTCAACATTGCGGCGGCGAAACTGTTGGAGTGGGCGCAGCGCGGTTATCTTTCGCTTTGTGCGGCGCGAGATACTCACCCGAAATTCTCCCAAGTCGCCGCTGTTTCCCGACCTAATCTAACGCTCTACTGCCTCGCCGATGACATCGAGGAGCTACAGGAAGACCTCAGCTGGAGTCGTTTGGGGCTTCATATGCTCGCGCAAGAGGACGATGAGCCGCCAGTTTTGGAAAAGCTTCGACAGGCAGTGGGGCTATAGGTACAACACCCGTCCCTTGTAGCGTTCCATCAGTTTTGCGTTGTGGGCGTCGCCGCCGTCGAGGTTCGCCGACATGAACACAGGGGGTGTTGCGCCACGCTCCAGCAGGATCGCACACGCTTCGGCGATGATTGCGTTCGCCAGTGCCGCGCCCAACACGGTAGAG
>JARJMV020000017.1 GCA_029335935.2 bacterium | reverse complement strand
GCTCCGCGCGGTGTCGGGCGCGGTGCTGATCGATGTGTCTATCTCGCCGTGGCTGATTATCTGTACCTTCTTCCTCGCGCTGTTTCTGGGCTTTGCGAAGCGTCGGCATGAGTTGGTGTCGCTGGGCGAGAGCGCGGCGTCCCACCGCAGCGCGTTGGGCGACTACTCCGCCACGATGCTGGAACACCTGCTCACGATCTGTCTGGGACTGGCGCTGCAATCCTACGCCATCTATGTCATCCTCTCGGAGACTGCTAAAGCGCACCCAAATCTCTGGTATACTCTGCCTGTGGCGACCTATGGGCTGCTGCGCTACTTCTTTGTGGTGCATCGCTACGACGCGGGCGGCAGCCCTGAAAAGTTGATCTTGTCGGATAGACACATCGCGCTGTCCGTGCTGGTGTGGGGCATTATCGTTCTATGGGTGATGCGAGGATGAGCATGCTACAAAGAACGCGCTCGAAGGTGCAAGCACTGCCGCTGGGGGTACGACAGTTCCTCAAGTTCGCGACGGTCGGCGCGATGAACACTGCAATCGACTGGAGCTTGGCGTTCTTTCTGACTTTCTACACGCCGATCCCGCGCTCGCTGGGCAGCGCGTTTGTGAACCTCACGGGCGTTCCGTTCCGCCCTGAAGCCGCGGCGGTTTGGTTCACCAAGATTATCTCATCGGGCACGGCGACCATCAACAGCTTCATCTGGAACCGTCGCTGGACTTTTCGGGTGCGCAACAAGCAGGCACGCGCCCGCCAGTTCGCCAAGTTCGTCACGGTGAATGTGATTGGCATGCTGCTGAACTCCACCATCACGACGCTCTTGGTGCGTCCGTTTTTGCCTGAGCCGCCGCGCTTGGTTTTCATGGCGTGTCAGGCAACCGCCACCGCCATCGTGCTGTTTTGGAACTTCTTCGCGAATAAATACTGGACATTTCGCGGCGCGGGTGGGGTATCTATAGAGTCTTAGAACAGGAGGCGATATGGTATGGATCAGTTCCTTCTGGAGTTGAAAAAGCTGCCGCGTCCGCAGCCGATTCTGCTGGGCGTGGTGATTGCCTTTCTCGCGCTGGTGCTGTACGCCTATCGCGAGGTTATCCAGTGGTATTGGCTGCCGCGCTGGGGCGACGAGAACGGCTACTATTCCTATGCTTATCTGGTGCCGCCGCTGGCGATGGTGATGATTTGGATGCGGCGCGAGCGACTGCTCCAACGGAGAGCGCAGCCGTCGTGGTGGGGCTTCCCCCTGTTTCTCATCGCGCTCGGCATCCACCTGCTGGGGCACTGGGGCTACTCCAGCTGGGTCTCCAGCATGGCGTTCCCGCTGTTTCTAATCGCGGCGAGCCTCCTACTCTGGGGTATCCCCATCACCAAAGTCTTGCTCTACCCCCTGCTGTTCCTCTACCTGATGATGCCCATGCCCTCGGTGGTGTTCGACGAGATTACCAACCCCATCAAGGTCTGGTCGACCGAAGTCGCGATTGCGATGCTCAAGCCGTTCTATCATATCTTGCAGACCAGTCAGGTGACCTTTATGATGCCGTCGGGGTATGAGCTGCATGTGGGCGTGGAGTGCAGCGGCTTCAAGGTGACCATCGCGTTGCTGACCTTCATTCTGTTCTTCTTCACGATTGTGGAGATGCCCTTGTGGAAGAAGCTCATCCTGCCTGCGGCGTTGTTGCCGATTGCCGTGATTTCGAATGGCTTGCGCATCGCGCTGATTGGGGTGGCCGGTCACGAATGGGGTCCGCAAGCCGCCAAGATTGCCCACGAGGGCTACGAAACCACACTGCCCCTGCTCGGCACGGTGAATATCCCCACCACAGGCGCGCTGGAGATACTCATCCCGTTCGTGTCGCTGTTCCTAATCGCGAGGTGGTTAGGATGGAAGAGATGAAAACGAAACCTGAAGACCATAGCGCAGACATACCTGTCCGTGCGGACGAGAGTTCACTCCCCCATAGCACGGATGGTAATGATCGTGCGGAGGATGCTCCCACCACGAACGGCGTCGCCGAGACCATCCAACCTATCCCAGCCCCGCCGATGGACTGGAAGCGGTTCGGTGCGCCTGTGTTCGTGCTGATGGCGCTTACCATCGGGTTGGTGTTGGCTGTTCAGTTCATGCCGCGCCCCAAGCCGCTGGAATTGGGCAAAACGCTGAGCAAAATCCCCGCCGTGCTGGGCGAGTGGACGCTCATCGAGGAGTACCCGATGTCCGAATCTGCGCTCAACGAGCTCAAGCCCGACGAATATCTCGCGCGCATCTACACCAATTCGCGCGGCGAGCAAGCCGATTTGTCCATTATCGCAGGCTCGCACACGGGCGCGTTCCACAACCCCCAAGTCTGTTTCCGCGTGCAGAACTGGGAGTTTGCCGAGAACGAAAAGGTTGCCCTCCAAGTGCCGGGCAGGTCGGCGCCGGTTCCTGCGCGATTTGTGCGCTTGGTGTCGCTGGATGGGCGCAACCGTCAGGCGGTGGGCATCTACTTCTACTCGACACCGATGGGCTACCGCGAGGACACCTCCTCGGCGCGCATCTTTCTGCTGTTGGCGCGTTTGACAGGCATGGATCAGCAGCGCGCCTACTTTGTGCGGTTCCTCAAAACGGCGTCGGGCAACTCCGAGCGCGACCGCGAAGAGATTAAACAGTTCGCAGAGCAGGTGTTGGCGGCGATGGTGGAGACCAATCCTGAAGTGGTGCGATAGGCATGGCGGCGGAGCGCGTCGTGCTGCGGGCGGAAGGCATCGAGTCGGCGTTGCACGGCAGCGGGTGCATCTTGCCGATGCGCTTCACCATCGAGCGTGGCGAGCTGGTCGCCGTGTTCGGTCCCTCAGGGTCGGGCAAGAGCCTGCTGCTGGCGTTGATTGCGGGTGAGGTCGCTCTTGAAGGGGGGCGGTTAGAGGTCGCCGACTGCGCAACGATGCCCGACCTGCCTGATGGACGCGCTCTACGCATCACCACGCCGGCGAGCTTTCTCAAGCGCTACGCCGCCTCCTTCACCCGCGCCGTGTACCTGCTGGAGGTGCTGGGGCTGGGCGAGCGGATGGAGACCCCCCTGCACGAACTCTCCGACGGGCAGCGCCACCTGCTGCGCGTCGGCGGCGCACTGGCGCAACACGCCCCGTTGTACCTGCTGGACGACCCGTTTGAACACGCCGACTTCGAACGCCGACGCCGCCTGTGGAACGAACTGGACGACCGCTGCCGATTCGGCGCGGCGGTGCTGTTCACCACGCGCGACCCTGCTATCGCCGAACGCGCCGACCGCGTGCTGATGCTGGATGCAGGACAACTCATCGCCGACGACGCGCCTGAACGCCTGATCGCCGACCAAGAAGCGACCGAAATCGAGATCGAAGCGCGCGACCCCGAACCGATTCTGGCAGGGCTCAGCGATGTCGAGCTGCGCATCGAGCAGTTGCCCGACGGCTATCGCCTACGCCTACACGCCGACGACGCGCTCGCCCTGCGCCTGCTCCAAGAGGGCTACGGCAACATCAAGGCAGTCTATGTGCGCCCGCCCACGCTGGAGGACGTCTGGCAGTGGCTGCACCTCAAGGCGCGCACCCACAAAACGCCCCTCAAAGGAGGCTAACCCATGCAACTCAAAGAGGAACTCATCGAGAGCCATACGATTTATCAAGGGCGCGTGGTGACCCTACGCATCGATACCGTGCGACTGCCCAGCGGACGCACCGCCCGCCGCGAAATCGTGGAGCACCGGGGCGCGGTGGCGATTGTGCCCCTGCTGAACCGCGAGACCGTGCTGCTGATTCGGCAGTATCGCCAAGCGGTGGGCGAAACGCTGCTGGAAATCCCTGCAGGCACGCTGGAGCCCGATGAACCTATCGACGCCTGCGCCCGACGCGAACTGGAGGAGGAGACCGGCTACACCGCGCGCCAACTGCGTCGACTCTTCAGCCAGTACCTCGCCCCCGGCTACTCGCAGGAGGTACTCCATGTCTACCTCGCGGAAGATTTAGTCCCCGCTGCGCAACACCTCGACGAAGATGAGCTGGTGGAGCTGGTTCCCACACCCCTGCGCGAGATTGAGGCGATGGTTCTGGACGGGCGCATCAAGGATTCCAAGACGATTGCTGGGCTGTTGATGACCTTGCGCCTGCTGGAACCGACTCGCGAATGACCCCACCATGCAAGGTATCCTTAGGGCAATATGTTCACAGGTCTTGTGGAAGCGACAGGCGTTGTGGAATCGATCGAGTTTCATCCTTCGGGCGGTGCGCGCCTTACGATCCGCGCCTTCCCCATGAAACAGGGCGAGAGCCTCGCCATCAACGGTGTATGCCTCACTGTGCAACAAGCGGAGCGCGAGCGGCTCTCGTTCGACGCTGTGCCCGAAACGCTGCGACGCACCAACTTGGGCGACTTGAAACTGGGCGACTTGGTGAACTTGGAGCGTCCGCTTACCCCTGAAAGCCGACTGGGAGGGCATTTCGTGCAGGGGCACATCGATACAACGGCCCGTCTCCTCGAACAGCGCGACGAGGGCAACGCCCGCGTGCTGAAATTCCAACTTGAAGATGCCGCCTACATGCGCTACATCGTGCCCAAAGGCTCCATCGCCGTCGATGGCATAAGCCTCACCGTCGTCGAGGTCGGCGACAGCTGGTTCACCGTCTGGATTATCCCACACACCTGGCAGCTCACGAACTTGCAGCGTCGGGGCGTCGGCGAACGCGTCAATATCGAAACCGACATCTTGGCTCGATATGTGGAGCGGTTGCTACGCGCCTCCGATGGATGAAAATCGGAACGCCGTCGGGTATAATTTAGCCAGGCTAAATATAGGAGCCGACGATGTGGCTGAAGGCTATCCCAACGGAGTTGTCGGAGAACGAGTTCCGCACGATAGAGTTGAACGGGCAGCGCATCTTGATTGGGCGCGCTTCCAAAGGCTACTTTGCCGTGATCGACCAGTGCTCGCATCAAAAGTTGCCGCTCTCAGAGGCGGATGGGTTACCCGGCCGCATCCACCGCGACTTGCTGGAGTGCCCTCATCACGGGGCGAAATTCGATCCCTACACGGGTCAGGCGAAGGGGTTGCCCGCGGTGCGCCCCATCAAGAGCCTGCCTGTGAAAGAGGAAGAGGGGTTCGTGTGGGTATTGCTGGACTGACGATAGGAGGCGAATCTCATGAAAACAGCGCGATTGAGTGTGAATGCAGGCGAAGTTCGGCGGCAATTCCCGTTCTTTCAGCCGCACCCTGAAATGCGCAGCGTGATTTACTTAGACAACGCCGCCACGACGCAGAAACCCTACACGGTGATCGAGGCGGTGAGCAACTTCTGGGCGCACCACAACGCGACTGTGCATCGTGGGGGGCATGGCGTCGGCGCGAAAGCGTCCGAACTCTACGAAGCCGCGCGCACGCGCGTCGCACAGTTCCTGAACGCGCGTGAACCGAACGAAATCGTCTTCACGCGCGGTACCACCGAAGCCATCAACCTTGTCGCTACCGCGTGGGGCGAGGCGTTTGTGCAGGCAGGCGACGAGATCATCGTCACCGAGCTGGAACATCACGCGAACCTGCTGCCGTGGATGCGACTCGCCGAGAAACAACAGGCGACGCTAAAAGTGTGGCGCATCACCGACGACGGCAGACTCAACTTAGACGACCTACGTGAGCTGCTCACCGAGCGCACACGCCTCGTGGCAGTCTCCCACATCTCGAATGTGCTGGGCGGGGTCAATCCCGTCGCTGAGATTTGTCATCTCGCGCACGCCGCAGGCGCACTGTGCCTAGTCGACGCGGCGCAGAGCATCGCCCATATGCGCGTCGATGTACAACGCATCGAGTGCGATTTCCTGATGTTCTCCGGGCACAAAGCATATGGTCCCACAGGCATCGGCGCGCTGTACGCCAAGCGCGAGCATCTGGAAGCCATGCCCCCCTACCATGTGGGCGGCGGCATGGTGCAGACCGTACGCTGGGAGCGCGTGCGCTGGGCAGAGCCGCCCATGAAGTTCGAAGCGGGCACGCCTCCCATCGGTGAGGCCATCGGGCTGCACGCCGCGCTCGACTTTATCGACTCGATAGGGCGCGAAGCCATCGAGTCGTACGAACACGAGCTGACCCAGTATGCGCTGCGCCGCCTGCAAGAGACGCCCGGCGTGCGCCTCTACGGACCTGTCCCCGACCGCACGGGCATCTTCGCGTTCACGCTGGAGGACATCCATCCACACGATATCGCGACCGTTCTGGACACACGCGATATCGCTGTGCGCGCAGGGCTGCACTGCGCCCATCCTCTGAGCGAGCGGCTCGGCGGCCCCACTGTGCGCGCAAGCCTCGCCCTCTACAACGATACCGACCACATCGATGCGCTCATCGAGGCGCTCCATCACACCCGTCAAGTGTTCGGCTATGCTGGATGAACTGTACCAAGCGATTATCTTAGACCACTACCGTCAGCCGCGCGGCAGGGGCGAGTTGGAGCCGCCCAAAATCACGCAAGAGGGCTTCAACCCATCCTGCGGCGACGAGGTGATTATCGACCTGCGCGTGGAAGACGGTCGCATTACCGATGTGCGCTTCCACGGGCACGGCTGCTCGATTAGCCAAGCCTCCGCGTCGATGATGACCGAAGCCGTTCGCGGCAAGACGCTGGCGGAGGCGCACGCACTGATTCAGCAGGCGACCGCGCTGGTGAAAGGCGAACTCGACGGCGATTTCGAGACGCTGGGCGACATCGTAGCGCTCGCAGGCGTGCGCTACTTCCCCGTGCGCGTCAAGTGCGCCACTCTCGCCTGGCATACCTTAGAAGAAGCACTCAAACAAGTCGAGTAGCTTGCGCAGGTATAATCTTGCGTGTTCATCGACGAGGCGGTGATTGAGGTGGAGGCGGGGCACGGCGGCGATGGATGCGTCTCGTTTAGGCGCGAGAAATATGTGCCGCGCGGCGGGCCCGACGGCGGCGACGGTGGCGACGGCGGCAGCATTCTCCTCGTCGCCGACCCGAAGCTCAGCACCCTGCTCGATTTCCACTACAAGCGTCGCTACAAAGCCGAGCGCGGCGGGCACGGCAGCGGCAGCAATCGGCGCGGACGCAACGGCAAGTCCATCACCTTGCGCGTGCCGCTCGGCACCTTAATCTACGACGCCGACACAGGCGCACTCTTGGCAGATCTGTCGCGTGCGGGTCAGAAGTTCGTCGCTGCGCGCGGGGGCAAAGGCGGGCGCGGCAACGCGCACTTCACCACGCCCACCCGCCAAGCGCCACGCTTCGCCGAGAAAGGCTTGCCAGGCGAGCAGCGCACCCTCCGAGTGGAACTGAAACTGCTCGCCGATGTGGGCATCGTCGGTATGCCCAACGCGGGCAAAAGCACCCTGATTAGCCGGCTCTCCGCCGCCAAGCCCAAAATCGCCGACTACCCCTTCACCACGCTGGTTCCCAACATGGGCGTGGCGCAATACCAAGACCAGGGTTTCGTGATTGCCGACATTCCGGGGCTAATTGGGGGCGCGCATGCAGGCGTGGGGCTGGGGCATCAGTTCCTGCGCCATGTGGAGCGTGCGCGGCTGCTGCTCTACTTGCTGGATGTCTCCCCGTTCGCCGCCGAGCCGCCCCTGCAGGCGTTCGCAACGCTCCAGCGCGAACTGCGCCTCTACAACGCCGAACTCGCCCAGAAGCCTGCCCTGATTGCCCTCAACAAGATCGACGCCATCCCATCCGACGAGCGCAGCGTTATCGAGCCTGTTCGCGGATCACTTGCCGCGCAGGGCTACGAGGTGTTCCTCATCTCCGCCTACACGGGCGAGGGTCTGGACGGGCTGGTGGCGCGGCTGGCACAGCGCGTGGCGGAGTTGCCGCCGCCCGAACCACTCATCGAGACGCCTCCCGAAACGCACAAGCCCCAACATCAGCCCACGCGCGTCTACAAAGCCGACGACATCTTCATCGTGGAAGGTACGCTGCCACTGGAAATCGTGCAACGCACCGACTTCGGCAACCACGAGGCGGTGCTGCGCATGCACAAGCGGCTCAAGGGGTTGGGCGTGTTCCGCCAACTGGAATCGCTGGGCGCACAAGAAGGCGACACCGTGCGCATCGGCGATGTGGAACTCGAATACACGCCTGACGCCTCAACAAAAGAGGGCAGCGCCGGGAGTGGGCGTCCCCGGCGCTGTGGGTGTAGGGCGCGTGCGTGGGAGGGATGAAAAGCTCACTCGTGCGCCCGCTGGAGATGCTGGGCGAACCGACGCCCCGCTTCGCCGACTCGCACCAGCATCTCATCAAGCGCGACTTGCACCCCGCTTTGCAACTCGCGCTCTGCAGGAGGAGGTACAGGCATACAAATCCTCACCAATCCCACCCCATACTGCGCGGCTTGCTCTAAAACGCTCCTACGCAGCATCATCCCAATCTTCTGAACCCTTAGACAGCTCGACCCGCTTCGCAGGTTCCGCAGAGCCATAATCCCAATTGTCGCAATCCAACCTTCGGCAGTAAAGCATCCGTTGCACCCTGCCGTCCGCCATCTCCACATCGGCGATGTCTGCAAAGCGACACCGCGTGCAAAGCTCAGGCTCCAAGAGGCGCACGACCTTCAACTCGCGCTTAGACATGATGTTCGACCTCACTGTGCAGTCTCGGAAGGCGTTGCCTACCGAAGGCAATTATCGGTTATTGGACGGCAGGAATGCAGGGGTAAGTTCCGAATAAATATACTGGTTTTCAGGGCACGCCGATTATTGTGCGCCAAACAACCCCCCATCTCCCGACTCGTTGGGTGGGGGGCGCATCCACTCGGGCGGCGGGGGCAACTCCGTCTCCAACACGAGGTCCGACTCCCATATCCGCTCCAGCAAGTCTGCCTGTTGGGGATACATCGCCAGCGTATGCTCGATTACCCACAGCAACTCCAGCAGTTCGCTGGTCATCTGCAGTGTCCATCGCTCGGGGCGGATGCCGTCCAGTGGCGAGGACTTCTTGCCGCCACCCGTGCCCACTCGATACTTCAGCCATGACGCCACGACCTTTTGCCCCGACACCTCGAAGTCCCAAAGCTCAGGCGCCACAGGCTCTATCACACCTTCGCCCACCGAGAGCGCGCCGTCGGCATAACGATATTCCTGCGGATAGCGGTCGGGCATGTCGGGGATAGACCGCACGCACTTTGCGCGACCCGCTGGAACCTGCCTATACGGTCGCCCTGCCTGCGCATCCGCGTACCGCTCGCCGTAGGTGTGCAGCCATAGCAGATACGCCCCCACCTTGCACGCCTCTTGAAACAATGCGGGGTCTTTCGTAAGTGGCACGCGCAGCTCGCGCGAACGCAGCTCGTCCCAGAACCGCAGGGTGAATGCGGGGTGTGCC
>JARJMV020000009.1 GCA_029335935.2 bacterium | reverse complement strand
TACGACGCCAGGAATGGCGTCGCACCTACGTGGCTTGGACATTCTTGTCCAAGCAGGACTCGTCGGTGTGGACGCCGACGCTACGAATGGCGTCGCGCCTTGCTTGCCTGCCGATGCCAGGAATGGCGTCGCGCCTGCCTTTTTGCGGGCGGGGGTGCTGATTTACTTCATCGCGCCCTCTATGGCGCTGTCGTTGTCGGGGGCTTCCTCTGCCATGCGCACGGCATGCACGGTGCGGATGCGGTGACCCTCGATGGCGTGGACGCGCAGTTCCCATCCGTCCACGCGCACGGTTTCGCCCTCGGTGGGCTGGTGTCCCAACTGACCGAACACATAGCCGCCCAGCGTGTCGAACTCTTCCGATTCCAAAGTCACGCTCAGGAGTTCGCTGGC
Source organism: bacterium (assembly GCA_029335935.2). Classification (GTDB taxonomy): domain Bacteria; phylum Armatimonadota; class Fimbriimonadia; order Fimbriimonadales; family GBS-DC; genus GBS-DC. The sequence goes on along the minus strand of JARJMV020000009.1, from coordinate 6,361 downwards.
GTCGTCCAAGTGGAGCTTCGCGTCGATGAGCATCGAGCCGTCAGGCAAAGTTTCCACCTCAGGCTCTGGCTCGACATCGTACTCGTCTTGGATTTCGCCCACAATCTCTTCCACGAGGTCTTCCAGCGTCACCAGCCCAGAAGTGCCGCCGTACTCGTCTTGCAGAATGGCCATATGCACGCGCTGGCGACGCATCTCCTGAAGCAAGTCCACCACGCGCTTGCTTTCGGGCACGAAAAAGGCGGGGCGCATCACCTCGTGCAACGAGAACTTGCCGCCCGTCTCGCAGAAGCGTAGCAGGTCTTTGGCGTGAACCACCCCCAGAATGTTGTCTAAACTGCCTTCGTAGACGGGGATGCGCGTGTGCCCCGTTTCGCGCACGAGCTTGATAAGTTCTTGTCCCGTCGCGTGGGCGGGCACGGCTTTGATGTCTACGCGCGGCGTCATCACCTCGCGGGCAATCGTGTCGGTGAACTCGAAGATGGACTGGATCATCTCCTTCTCTTGCTCTTCGATGACGCCTTGCTCCTCGCCTGCTTCCACCAGCACGCGCAGCTCTTCCTCGCTGACGATGGGGGCGAGGCGCATCATCTGGATGCCGAACAGCTTAAGGATGGCGCGCGTGACGGTGTTTACCAGCACAATCGGCAGCAGGAAGACACGGTCAAAGATGGTGATGGGCAAGATAACGGCAAGGGCACCGCGCTCAGCGTGGGTGATGGCGATGCTGCGTGGCACAGTCTCGCCGATAATCACATTAGCGAACGCGGTGAGAATCGCCACCAGCGCGACGCTGAAGCCGTGCAGGGGGATACCTGTCGCCTGCTCCAGCGGGCGGAGGAGGGTATAGAGCGGGTCTGCCAAGTTGGTGGCTGCTACTGCCGACGCCAGAAACGCCACGATGTTCAGTCCGACCTGCACTGTGGAGAGGAAGCGCGACGGCTCGCTTTTGAACGCTGCTAAGTACGGCGCGAGGCGATGTTTCTGGTCGACGAGCATGCGCACCCAGCTGTGGCGGATGGAGGTGAGCGCGCTTTCCGCCATCGAGAAGAACGCGCTCAGCAGCAGCAGGAGCAGGATGACCAGCAGGCTACCGGTGGGGGTCAGCCCTTCAGGTGGAGCGTCGGGTGCGCGCGGCGCGGATTGCCCGTAGAGCGCCCACGCAGCCGCGAGGACTGCTGTAAACACGATTGCCCAGATTCTCAACGACGGCTTCTGACGGCGACGGTTAGGGTTATCCATAGAGCATGTTTCCTCCTCATCGGGGCGTGAGCCAGAAGATGAGTGCGCCCAGCGCGACGCCGAGCATGCTGCCCAGCGCGACTTCGCGCCAGCTGTGGATGTTGGCTTCCACACGGCTCTGAGCAATCAGCGCCGCCAGCAGCAGCGCCAGCACTGCCGCCAGCAGGTCGCCCGACACAACGATAATCGCCAGCGCGAAGAAGAACCCCAGCGCCGCGTGTCCGCTCACTGCGCCCCCATGAAACAGGCGTACCTTGCCCTGCGTAGCAAGCACCTTCACTAACGACACAATCACAAAGATTAAGATGACGCCAATCGTTAGGGCGACGGCGAGGGTGGGTTCGGCGCGCTCCATCCGCAGGCGGATTTGCTCCAAGCGCAGGTCGCCCATAAACAGCACCCATGCGACCACCACCGCGTTGAGCGTCGCCACCAGCACCGCGCCCGCCGCGATGTCTTTGGCGAACTTCGCCTTCGGATGGTATTCCTCCGTCACCAAGTCGACGGTCGCCTCGATGGCTGAGTTGAACATTTCGGCAATCAGTACCAGCGAGATGGTGAACAACAGCACCAGCATCTCGCGCTTGTCGAGGCGGAACAGTAGCCCCATCAGCAGCACGAGCACCACGCTGAAGAAGTGGAAGCGCATGTGGCGTTGGGTGCGCACGACGGCGACGATGCCTTCGAGGGCATATCGGAACCCTTCCAGCGGATGGCGTCGCTGGGCGGGCGTTTCGGGTTCGGGGGCGTCCGCCTCGCCGTTGCGGGGCGGCTGGAAGGTGTGCAGGCGTTCAGGCGGCTCCGAGTCAGGTTTCCTCATAGCGTGAGTACCACTCCTCGCGGGCAGCGTAGCCCAGTCCTCTCAGCGTCGATACTGCGCGGGCATTCATCTGCGCACGCGCCGCTTCGGTAGAGTCGTCGTAGCCCATCAGATGTAGTGTACCATGCAACGCCAGCATGAGCAGTTCTGTGAGGATGTCGTGTCCGTTCGGCGGGGCTTGACGCGCAGCGGTTTCGAGCGAGATGGCAATATCTCCCCAAAGAATCGGGCACTCGAGCGGCGCTCCCTCTGCTGGTCGGTGGGGGGGTGGGTTCGAATCTGCCCCGTAGCCGAAGGTCAACACATCGGTGGAGGCGTCCACGCCGCGGTAGGCGCGGTTCATGGCGCGGATTTCGGCGTCGGTAGTGAGGTAGACGCAGATTTCGTAGGGCGCATCGCCCAGCGGGGGCTGCTGTTCACTGCGCACCAGCATCTCTATCGCCTCTTGCAAGGCGTGTTGTAGCCGTTCCAGCCCCTCTGCGCCCCAGTGTTGTTCCAGCCACGATTCTGCCTCGGACGCCGCTGTGAGGGCGACCGAGAGACTACGGATGGACGGCATAAATGGGTTCTTCTTCGGCGGCTTCGCCGCTGGGATACTCGATTCGGCGGTGGCGCGCCGCCACCAGCACGCGCACAAACGCCTCCTCAATCAGTTTCAGGTCGCGGAAGGTGAGTGGGCACTCGTCCAGCTGCCCATCCAGGCGGCGTATTTCGATCATCTCGCGCACGAAGTTCGCCAGACGCGCGGGGGTCACATCGCCCAGCACGCGCGAGGCGGCTTCCACGCTATCGGCGAGCAGCACAATCGCCGCTTCGCGGGTCTGGGGCTTGGGTCCCTCGTAGCGGAAGTGCTGCTCCAGCACAGGGTCGTGCCGCCCGTTGATGGCTTGGTAGTAGAAGTAGGTGATGAGGGTCGTGCCGTGATGTTGGGCGATGATGTCGCGCACGGCAGTCGGCAGGCGGTGCTGACGCGCGAGTTCCACGCCGTCGCGCACATGGGCAGCGATAATCCGCGCCGACAGAGTCGGGTTAATCTGTGCATGCAGATTGTCGATGCCGACTTGGTTTTCGATGAAGAATTCGGGCTTGCTGAGTTTGCCGATATCGTGGTAGTAGCCTGCGACGCGGGCGAGCAGCGGATCGGCGCCAATCGCCAAGGCGGCTTCCTCTGCCAGTTGTCCCACCTGTTGGCTATGGAAGTAGGTGCCGGGCGCTTTGTCGCGCAGTGCGCGTAGCAGGGGTTGCTCCAGCGAGGCGAGTTCCATCAGCGTCATCGGCGTCGCCAGTCGGAACGGGCGTTCCAGCAGGGTCAGCCCCAGCCAGAAGAGCGCGACTGCGCCGACGCCTGTCGCGACGCCCCACAGCCCGCTCATCAGCGCGTCGAGCCACGCGCCCGCGAAACTCACGCCGAACGCCGTCAGCGCGAGCAACCCGCTCAGCAGCGCGCCCGCGATAAATAGGTGGTTCCGCCGACGCATCGGAGCAATCGCTAAAATCGCGCTCCAGCCTGCCAATCCGACCGCCGCGAGCGTGTGGATGGGCAACTGCAGCGCGACCGCCACGCCGCCCAGCAACACCGCGAAAGTGTAGAGGGCGAGCAGGGGATGAATGAGAACGCTCAGCAGCATGCCGCCAGCGACCAGCGGCGCGAACGCCAGATACCCCAGCTCAGCGTGGAGCGGCGCGCCCTGACCCACCAGCGACGCTGCGCGCACGCCCAGCAAGCTGAAGAAGCCTATCAGCGCAGTGAGGACGAGACCCGTCTCGCGCGTGCTGTGCGCAATCGGCGAGCGGAGCGCCAGCCCTGTCGGGCGTAGCAGCCCTGTAAGGTGGAAAAACGCCGTGAGCAACCCCACCTGCGCGATGGCGACGAGTGTGCGCGGTAGAATGGTGGACGGCAGCGTGCGCAGCTCGCCGTTGAGCAACAGGAGCATCAGCACAGCCAGCGCGCCCAACGCCAAAGGAGCGCGCCACGGCGTCTGCCAGCGTCTCCAAAGCGGTTGACGCGCGTTGCCTGTGCGAACCCCGCGCCGCGAACTCCGACTCAGCACGCGCATCGCTTGTCTGACATACTACTTCTTGCGTCGCCGCTGCTTCTGACGCCGACGCCGCTCGCTCGGCTTCTCGTAGTGCGTGTGACGCTTGTACTCCTGCAAGATACCGCTCTGCTCCAACGCTCTCTTGAAGCGTTTGAGCGCGTTGTCAATCGACTCGTTCTGACGAACCTGTATTTGTGCCAATGGTATGTCGCCTCCTTCACTCTGGCAGTGGTAGGCATACAAGATTCGCGCCCTGCTGCCCGATTCCTGCCAAAGGTCGCATAATTCTGACGGATTATACCTTAAAAAGTCAAGGGGCGACAGGCGCGTGCCAGCAGGGATGTCGGGGCAACTTCATGTCAGGCGGTTGCGTGCGGCGGCGGTGAGAGGAGCATCGATGAAGGCATAGAACCACGCAATCAGCGCGACGACGCCCGCCATGAGCTGCCACCCGCTTAGAGTGCCCCGTACGCGCGTGGGATTGACCAAGTATGCGAAGAGATTGTAGAAGAAGTCGCCGCCGCCCGACAGCAGTAAGCCGAGCAGTACAATCGCGATGATGATGCCGCCCTTGAGCAGTTGCCCGTTGTAGAGCTGCCCCACACCGGGCATCAGCAACGAGAGCATGAACGCCAAGCCGGGGTTGCGCGGTGCGATAGGGGCGTCTTCGCCGCCTTCCAGCGCGCGTTCCCACTGCTGGTACTGCTCCTGCTGGCGCGTCAGTTGCAGCACGGCTTCCGCGTATTTGCGCTCAATCGCGGCGTTTTGGGGGGCGAGTTCGTGCGCTTTTTTGTAGGCGTCGTGAGCGGCTTGCCAATCGGACGCCTCGCGTCGGTAGTCGCCGAGCAGTTCCCACACGCTGGGGTTCTCGGCGTCCAGCTCCAGCGCCTGCTGCAGCAGCGCCTGCGCCTGACTGCGCTCGCCGCGCACTTGGTGGATGTGCGCCGCGCGGAGCAACCGCTCAATCTCGTCCCGCTTCGGATCCAGCTCGTTTCCGCGATTCATCGCTTGCCTGTTCCCGTAAGCTCTCGATAATGGGCGCGTTCTGCCAAAAAGCTTCCAGCCCATAGTGTTGACGGGTCTCCTCGCGCATCACATGCACCACCACATCGCCGTAGTCGAGCAGCACCCAAGTGGCTTCGCGGAAGCCCTCCACGCGCAGGGCGCGCTCGCCCGCCTCGCGTAGGGCGTCTTGTATCTTCTCCGCAATCGAGCGGATATGCACATCCGAGTTGCCGCTGCAGACCACGAAGTAGTCGGCGATAAGCGTCTTGCCGCGTAGGTCTAACGCATTGATGCGCTCGGCTTTGGCGTCTTCCGCCGCCTCTAACACTAATTGACGCTTCTGTTCCGTCGTCATATCGCTAAGGCTCCAGATACAACTGGTGTTGGTGTATATATTCTATCACATCGGGGGGCGTGAGATAGCGGATCGAGTGCCCTGTGCGAACGCGCTGGCGTATCGCGCTTGCGCTGATGCGGAGCGGCGTGGTGGGTATCGGACGCACGCGCGCGCGAACCGTTTCTGACAGCGTATGTATCACCGCCTGCAAGTCATAATCGGGGCGCACACCTGCGAGCAGTGTGCAAGCCTGGACAATCTGTTCGGAACAGCGCCATGTCATAAAGTCGCTCAGCGCATCTGCGCCGATAATCAGGTACAACTCGGCGTCGGGGTGCTGCTCGCGCAGAGCATATACAGTCTCGATAGTGTAGGACACCCCGCCGCGCGAGATTTCAACTTCCGAGACGGCGAAGTAGGGGTTGTCTCGAGTCGCTAACCGAAGCATCTGGAGCCGATGCGCTGGCTCACTGAGCGTTTCACCCGTGCGGAACGGCGAAACGAACGTCGGGATAAACAGCACCTGCTGCAACCCCATCGCCTCGCGCGCCTCTTCCGCCAGACGCAGGTGTCCATAATGCACAGGGTCAAAAGTGCCGCCTAAAAAGCCAACTCGCACAAGTCTTAAATTCGCTGTAGGGCGCGCACTCTCCTGCCTGCAGCAAGCGGTCTGCGCAGTCTCACCCGCTAATTGGGGCTGACAAGGGTACAAATTTTGAGTTCACCACTGCATCGGTGCGTGATGGCGCGATGCCGTTCGTAGCGTCGGCGTCCCGCCGACAACATACCCGTAGCGGCGGCGGCCCCGCCCACGCCCATCCCCACCGGTGCGGGGGCGGGCCCGCCGTCGCCGCCCCCCCCGCGCGGGGGGGGGCCCCCCCGCGCCCCCCCCCCCAGGTGCGGGGGCGGGGCCCCGCG
>JARJMV020000317.1 GCA_029335935.2 bacterium | reverse complement strand
ATGATGAGCTGGGCTTGGCGATGCGCCTGTCGGGCTTGGAGCTGCAGATACCTTCGCCCACGCCGATGCCGTAGCGCCCCCCCGTCGCCGCACCGAGTGCCCCGTGCATGGTCTATCGCCACCACTGCCTCTATCCCACGCGCACCTAACAAGGGTACCCCAATACTACTTGAGCAACTCCTTGAACTCCTCCACACTCAAACCCGCATCCCGAATAATCCCACCCATCGTGTAAGCATTAATCGGATTGGCACGCGGGATCGTCACAATCCGCACGCCATCCGTCATCACAATATGCTTCCCTTGACGCGCCACCCAGAACCCCGCTTTCTGCAACGCACGCACCGCCTGCTCGTGGTTGACGCCCGCCAGCTTAGGCATACCCAGCAGGCACCTCCACCTCGCGTACCTCGTCGCTTTCCCCTTGCAACTGTTGCACGGTCTCTAAGTAGGCTTGGATGGCGTCGCGAATGTTCTGCAGGGCTTCCTCTTCGGTATCGCCTTGCGACCAGCAGCCGGGCAGCCCCGGACACCACACCGCATAGCCCTCGTCGGTCTTTTTGAGCATCACCTTGTAGCGCATAGGCATAGTCACCAAAAGGAGTATACCTGCAGCACAAGCCTCACCGAATCAGACGGTTAGCCCACTTGAGGGCACTTACGGTCTGGGCAAGACACTGGCGCGCCTCTTGCAACGAGAGAGAGGACACGGGCAGTTCAGCGAGTTGCCAGAGGGTTTCCAGCAAGTGGAGCGCCGCTTCGGGCGGGCTACTGCTCATCCGCTGGCTCAGTTACTGCTTGATCGCGTCTAACTCTTGTTCAACGCGGGCGATGCGTCCCTGCAATTCGGGCTGGGTTCTCATCACTTCAAAGCATACCCCCATCCGTCGTGCGTCCGCGAACAACGCCGCGCAGGCTCACAGGGCATCCCCTCAACAGAAATATACCTCAACCGACCCTACTCCCATACCACTCGCTTCCCCCGAACACCACGCCGCTGGAAACCGAACAGGCAAAAGTCAAGTTGCCCCGTGCATCGTCACAGCCGAAGCTATCACGCGGCGTTGTACTGCAGTCCACTCAAGGGATGATACTCCGTGTCGCCGTCAGCCTACTTGGTGCGTGATGCGCCCACCATTGCGGCGCCAATCGCCTCGCGCGAGAAGTCCGCACGCTCAAACTCCGCCACAATCGCGCCTTTGAACAGCACGGCAATTCGGTCGCAGTGTTCCATCAGTTCGTCTAAGTCGAAGGCGATTACGAGTGCGGCCATGCCGTGCTGACAGGCTTGGCGGAGGGCGGCGTAGGTCGCCTCGGCGCCGCGAATGTCCAGCCCGCGCGTGGGCGCATAGGCTATCAGCAGGCGCGGTTGACCATGAAGCGCACGGGCAATCACCAACCGCTGCTGGTTGCCCCCCGACAGCTGCACCATCGGGGCGCGCAGCGAGGGCACTTTCACCTGAAATCGCTGGATGAGCTGCTCGGCACGCTGGCGAACCGCGCGCGGCTTGAACCAGCCCAGCGTTTGCAGCTCGGGGTCGCGCTGCGCACCTAAAATCGCGTTCTCCAACACGCTCCACTGGGGCGCCATCATCCTGCGGAATCGGTCGTCGAACAGGTAGCGGATGCCCGCTTGGATGCGCCGAGCGGTACTCCAGCGCTGGATGGGCTGTCCGTTCAGCAGAATCTCGCCTCTGGGCACAGGGCGCAACCCAGCCAAGCCTTCCATCAGCTCCAGCTGTCCGCTGCCGTCTACCCCCGCAATGCCCAGAATTTCACCGGCTCGCAGCGCGAGGCTTAGCCCCTGCACGCCCCAACCGCCTCGGTCGGACGGCACATAGAGGTCGCGCAACTGGAGCATAGGGGTGGCTTCTAAACGCCTGTCGGTTGCTGGCTCCTGCGCGGAGACCACCGCTGGGGTAGGCTCCTGCTCCCCGATAATCCACCGTGTCAGCGTGGGTGCGTCGACGGCGGCAATCGGCGCGTCGGCGACCTTGCGTCCGTTGCGTAGCACTGTCACGAAATCGGCGTAGCGGAGCGCCTCGTTCAGCTTGTGCGTTACCAGCAGGATGGTGCGCCCCTGCGCTTTGAGGCGGAGCAGGGTCTCGAACAGCGCGTCGGTGTCGCGCGGGGAGAGCATCGCGGTCGGCTCGTCTAAGATGAGGATTTCCGCCTCGCGCCAGAGCAGCTTGAGGATTTCCAGTTTTTGGCGGGCGGCGACGCTAAGCTCGGCGGCGGGGCGGTTCCAGTCGGGCTGAAAGTCGAGCGTGGCGGCGAGTTGCTCGGCTTTGTCCAGCGCGGCGCGGCGGTTCAGCACGCCGAGTGCGCCCGTCGGCTCCGCGCCCAAGATGAGATTGTCCAGCGCGCTCAGCTCAGGGATGATGCTGTAGTGCTGGCTGACCATGCCGACATAGTGGGCGATGGCGTCGGCGGGGCTGCGGAACTGCACACGCTTGCCCTTGAGGTAGACCTCGCCTGCATCGGGCGTGTAGTAGCCGTACAGGATGCGCATCAGCGTGGTTTTGCCTGCGCCGTTCTCGCCCATAATCGCGTGGAGCGTCGCGGGGGCAACCTGAAGACTTACGCGGTCGCAGGCGACGAGGTTGCCGAAGCGTTTCGTGATGTGGCGCAGCTCGATGATGGGCGTTGCGCCGTCGGCGGGACTTGCCGAAACACTCTGCACGGGCTGAACCTGCATGGCATAGAGTGTACCCGTTAGCTACTTGCACCCTTCAGCCTGTCGCCCTGCCGATGAGCGCGCCTGTGCGGTTGTCCACCGTGACATGCCAGCCCGATTCGATCAACAGCGTGGCGTCTGGTTGCACGATGAGCGCAGGCGTGGGGACGGGCGCATCGGGCGATAACTCCTCGCGTGGGATGACAGGTACATATCCCTGGTTGCCTTCCAGCCAGAGCGTGAGGCGGCGCGGCAGGTCGCGCGGGGTGGCGCAGGGGGGATGCCAGCATGCGCCTGCGGGTTTAGGGCGTAGCGCGACGGCGCGCAGGCGCAGGTTCACCAGCTCCACTGGGCGTTCGGGCAGCGTGAAGCCGTAGCGTGCGTGGTGCATGCGCTCGAATGCGGCGCGGGCGTGCGCGGGTCGCTCGGCGTCATAGGGCACGGTCAACTCATACGCCTGCCCCTCATAACGCAGGTCGGCGAACAGGTGCGTTTCGTAGCCCTCCACTGTCGCGCCCAGAGCGCGCATAGCGGACTCACACTCGGTGTGCAGCGCCAGTAGGGTCGGCTGCATGTGTTGGGTTGGCGCGTCGGGTAGTGGGGTCAGCACGGTGCGTCGCGCTTCGTGGACGCCATCCATCCACAGCAGTCCATAGGCAGACAGCACGCCGGGGTAGGGCGGCGCGACCCATTGGCGTATGCCCAGCATTCGCGCGAGGGCGCACAGGTGCAGTCCGCCTGCGCCGCCGAAGGCGATGAGGGTGCAGTGTTCGGGGCTAACGCCTCGTCCTGCCGAGACTCGGCGCAAGCCGCGCGCCATTTTTGCCCGTGCCTGCGCCACAATCGCCGTCGCAGCGTCCTGCAGCGACAGTCCCAGCGCCTGCGCCAACGGCTCTATCGCTTTTGCAGACAGGTCGGGGTCTACAGGTATCTGTCCGAAGCCGAACAGCTGCGGCAGTAGATGCCCCAGCACGAGGTGCGCATCGGTGAGGGTGGGTCGCTCGCCCTTACCGTAGGCGGCGGGTCCGGGGTGCGCGCCGGCGCTTTGCGGTCCGACGCGCAGTCCACCGGCGGGGTCCAACCGCGCGAGCGAGCCGCCGCCCGCGCCGATGGTCTGCACATCCAGTCGCGGGAGGCGCAGCGGCAGGCCCTCAATCGTGCCCAGCGGCGTGCGCAACGGCTCGCGATCGATTAGCGCCATGTCGGTGGAGGTGCCGCCGATATCGAGCGTGAGCAATCGGTGTGCGCCGACGCCGCGCCCGACCGCCCACGCGCCCATCACGCCCGCAGCAGGGCCCGACAGGATTGTGCCCACAGGCATCTCGCAAGCGCGCGCGGCATCCATCAACCCGCCCGTGGAGTGGCTTATCAACACATGTGTCGCCCTTGACTCGCGCGACTTGTGCTGCAGCGTCTGCAGATATCGACGCATCGGCGGCGTCAGGTAGGCGTTCAAAAAGGTGGTACTCGCGCGCTCATACTCGCGGAACTCGGGCGCGACCTCGCTGGAGAGGGAGACCGCGAAGTGCGGCTCCAGCAGGCGTTTGAGGGCGCGCTCGTGTGCGGGGTTCGCGTAGGCGAACAGCAGGCACACTGCGACGGCTTCCACGCCTGCGCGCTTCCACCGTCGGATGAGACGCTCGATGCCCGCGATCTCCAAGGGGCGCAGCACGGTTCCGTCGGGCGCGACGCGCTCGGCGACCTCCGCACACAGCGCACGCTCGGCTAAGCACGGGCGCGGCGTGGGGTGCAGCGCATACAGCTGCTGACGCTCCTGACGCGCCAGAAACAGCAAATCGCGGAAGCCCTGCGTGGTCAGGAACGCCGTGCGTGCGCCTTTGCGCTCCAAAACGCGGTTCGTGCCGACAGTCGTGCCGTGTAGCAGGGTGAACCCCTGTTCCGGCGGTTCTGGCAGTAGGCGGGAGATGCCGTCCAGTATCGCCTGCTCGGGTGCGTCGGGCGTCGAGGGCGACTTCAGCAGGTGAAGCCGTCCGTCGCGCCACAACACAAAATCGGTGAAAGTACCGCCTGTATCGACCGCCAGCGTGATGGGGTTCACAGCGGTAGATTGTACCTGCTCGCCCGACGGGGCAGGGTACAATTGGCGGTACATGCGACGATTGACGCTCCTCACGATTGCCATTGGGCAGGCGCTCATGGCGTCGGCTCAGTACCCGACAGTCTTCTTCGGCGCACGGCTACACCTGCAAGCGCGGGCGGAGGAGGGTACCTCCACCGTGCGCTGGTACGACGATTTGGGGCGCCACTCGGTCGTGTTCTTGCAGCTCTATCATGAGGCGGGCTACGGGGCGTATGTGGCGCAGCGGCTGCAGAACCCCAGACCCGACCGCGACCGCACTGCGCTGGACGAGGCGTATCTCGAGCGGCTGGGAGGGTGGCGTATCGGCAAGTTCTACGCGCCATTCAGTGCAGGCTTGCTCTTGAACGAGAGTGTGCTGGCAGTGCAGTCGCCTACGCAGTTCGCGATAGGCGAGTTGCCGATGCGCGTGGCATATCTGTATAACGGCTCTGATCGGCAGCAGGGCGTCTATGTGCGCGTGGGCACGGCGAACGGGGGCGCGTCGGTCGGTGTGGGGCGACATTTCGGGATTAACCCGCACGCCTTCGCGATTTGGGAGCTGCCTGAACGCGCCCGTCCACAGCAGGGCTACGATATGCTCTACGGTGCGGACTATACTCTGCGGCTCGGCGAGGCGCAAGCGCAGCTGGAGTGGCTCTACAGCGACGGCAAGCGCATCGACGCCACACACTGGCTCGCGATACGGCTGCACGCACGCACGCGCTCGCTCCAGCCTGAACTCCTGCTGGCATACCAGACCCACGCCGAGCAGCTTAGCTGGCGCGTCGCGCTCCAACGCAGCGCGGGCGACCGCTTCCAGTTCCACTGCGCCCTGCGCGGTAAAGCCGACGCCATCGAGTTCGTCGCGGTCGGACTACAGGGGGAGCTATAGCGATGAGACTGGGTAAACGGCTCACACGATTGGCGAGAGCGCACTGGAACGAGTTGTTAGAGCGCGTGGAGGGGGTGTTGCGCGAGGAGGAGGCGGCGGCGCACGAGTTGAGCCGCGCCCTTGAGTTGCCCGACGCGCCTACGACGCCCACACCCGCCGCTGCGCCTGCGCCGCCGCCGACCGAGCTCCAACGCGCCTATCGCGTGCTGGGACTGCCTGAAAACGCCGACCTCGCCGCCGTGCGACGCGCCTACCGCGAGCTGATGACGCGCAGCGACCCGAACCGCTTCCCAGAAGGCGCGCCCGAACGCGAGCAAGCCCGCCGCATCCAACAACGCATCGAGCAGGCTTACCAAACGCTGCTGCTACATTTAGACTACAGTGCGCAGCGGTTTCGGAACCTCACGGTGGAGTAGGCTACAGCACCTTATCGGGCGCGACGAACTCATAGCCGAACTGCTCTGCAATCGGCTGCAGCGTTACCTTGCCCTGCACGATGTTCAGCCCCAAGCGCAGGGTGGGGTCTTGACGGCACGCCTCTTGCCAGCCGTTCTCGGCGAGGCGCAGCACATACGGCATGGTGATGTTGGTCAGCGCGTAGGTGGAGGTGCGTGCGACCGCGCCCGGCATATTGCTCACAGCGTAATGCACCACGCCATCTACCACATAGGTCGGCTCGCGATGGGTGGTGGGGCGAATGGTCTCTGCCAAACCACCTTGATCCACCGACACATCTACCAACACCGCGCCCTGTTTGAGCGTGGGGAGCATCTCGCGCTTGATGAGGATGGGCGTGCGTCCGCCCGTCACATAAATCGCGCCCACAATCAGGTCGGCTTGCTGCGTTGCCTCGCGCAGGTTGGCAGGATTGGAGTAGAGGGTATCTACATTCGCGGGCAGGGTCTCTTCCAAGGCGCGGAGTCGGGCGACATTGATGTCCAAGATGAGTACCCGTGCGCCGAACCCTGCGGCGATGCGCGCGGCGTTTGCGCCCACTACCCCTGCGCCAATCACCACCACCACGCCAGGCAGCACGCCGGGCGCGCCTGCCAGCAACACGCCTCGCCCACCCATCGGACGCTCCAGACACCACGCGCCCACCTGCACTGCCATCCGCCCTGCAATCTCGCTCATCGGCAACAGGATCGGGTGCGCACCGTCGGGGGTCTGAATCGTCTCATAGGCGACGCACACCGCACCGCTTTCCACCATGGCGCGGGTAAGCTCCTCGCTCGCAGCGAAGTGGAAGAAGGTGAACAGCACTTGGCGCGGGCGTATCAGGGGGTACTCGCGGGGCAACGGCTCCTTCACTTTCACAACCATCTCCGCGTCGCGCCAGATGGTCGCTTGGTCTGCCAGGGTCGCGCCCGCCGCGGCATACTCGGCATCAGGAATGCCCGTGCCGTCGCCTGCGCCGCGCTCGATGAGCACCGTATGCCCATGCTGAACCAACACTTCCACGCCTGACGGCGTCATCGCCACGCGATATTCGTCGGGCTTAATCTCCTTCGGAACGCCGATAACCATCGCTTGAAGTGTACCTGAAAGGGTGGGGGCACGCGCTACATCACAACCCCGTCGCGACAGGTGCGCATCCACGCAATCTCTTCGTCGGTCAGCGTTGGGCGGTGGCGTTGGATATATGCCTGCACCAGTTTCCAACCTTCGGGATGGTGGAGGTGCCCCAACCCGTGCAACGCCGCACCATGGCAACAGATGTCGTCCAACTCCAAGATACGCTTCAGCACCTGCAGCGTCTCATCCAGCAGCGCGCGGTGGTCGGCGTCCGCCTGCCGATACAACTGCTGCCATACCTGGAGGGGCTTCTGCAAAACCCTCTGACTGCGCTCTGAGGCCTTCACCACCTCCTGCCACGATGCGCCCAACATGCGCTCTATATCTGACAATCTAACCAATTCAGGTCCCCAGAAACAGTTATCCACAATTAAGTCCCACCACATAAAAAAGCCCGAGCCGTCGTACTCCCCTTGCAAAGGCGCAAGATAGTCGGCGAAGGGGTGGTACATAGCGCGAATACAGGCAAGACGCTTGGCTAACGGAATATGCGTGTTCATGTTGGCGGGGACGCCGACGATAAATGCACCTTCGACACGCGCCCAAGCACTTGAAAGATGTGCCCCCATTCGCCCGAATCCTCCCGTTCAGGTATACTTTGCCGCTATGCTGGAAGGCTGGGCGTCGGTACAGGGCGAGCGTGTGAGCTTTGAGCGCGAGCGCGGTGTGAGCAACATCACTATCTCACCAGAAGCGACCTACCTGTCGGTGCGAGCGCCGCAATCTGAAAACCTAACAGTGCAACGGCAGCGCATCTTGAACCTGCTGCGTGAGGCGGAAATCCCCATCTTTCTGATTAAGTTGCAGCGTGCGGGCGTCAGTTTCGCGGTGAACGCGGAACACGCGGAGCGCGCCTGCGCCTTGCTGGAAGCCGATGGGTTCCGCGTGTCGGTCAAGCCGCGCCGAGTGATGGTCTCTATCTTTGCCCAGAATATGCGCGAGCTGCACGGCGTGTTCGCCACTGTGGCGGAGGTGCTGTACGAGGCAGGCGTGGCGATGGAGCAGATGAGCGACGCGCATAACCGCATCACCTGCCTGATTGAGTCTGAGCGCGCCTCCGAAATCGTGGAGCGACTGCGCCAATCGTTCGGGCTGACCCGCCCCAGCGAACAGAAGCTCTAACGGGAGACCCCTATGCCATTCAAACTTGCTGTTGCAGGACTAACTCACGGACATGTGTGGGGCTTGCTGGACCAGTGGGCGTCGCAGTCGGATGTGGAGCTCACTGCCGTCGCCGACGCCACGCCGCTCTTGGAGCGCGCCCGCAGCCGATTCCAACGCGCCTACTCCGACTGGCGAACGATGTTGGACGCTGAGCAGCCCGATATTGTGCTGGCGTGCGCCGACAACCGCGCCAGCGCCGCGATTGCGATTGAGTCGCTCAAGCGCGGCGCGCATGTGATGGTGGAAAAGCCCATGGCGGCAGACCTCGCCGACGCCGAGCAGATGCTCAGCGCGGCGCGCACGGCGAACCGCATGCTGATGATTAACTGGCCCACGCGCTGGAACCCTGCCATTCAGAGCCTGCTGGCGCGCGCCAAGCGGGGCGAGTTCGGCGCAATTGTGGAGTTTCGCTTCCGCGCGGGGCACGCAGGTCCGCGTGAAATCGGCTGCGACCCCTACTTTGTGGCGTGGCTCTACGATGAACGCCTCAACGGCGCAGGCGCACTGGCGGACTTCGCTTGCTACGGTGCGGTGATGAGCGCGTACCTGCTGGGCGCGCCCGAAACGGTGCTGTCAACACGAGGCAACCTCACCAAAGACTACCCCGTCGCCGACGACAACGCCGTCGTGATTGCCCGCTACCCCAAAGCGCTTGCCGTTCTGGAAGCCACATGGTCGCAGATAGGCTCCGACGGCGCGCCGAACCCGATTGTGTACGGCACGGAGGCGACGGCAGGCGTCATCGACGGCAAGTTGCGCATCCACAGGCGCGGCGCGGAAGCGGTCTACGAAACGCCCGAACCGCTGCCTGAAGGCGCACGCGACGCCGCCGAGTATTTCCTGCAGTGCATCCGCGCCAACACGCCCCCTGAGGGCGTGCTTAGCCCCGAAATCGCGCTGATTGCCCAACAGATTGTGGAGCAGGCGAAGTAGGGTTGCTCAGCGCACGCGCAGCATCGCCGAACGCGAGCCGCCGTCGGTAGATACAGTGATCCTGACGTCCACCGCGCCGCGCCCGGTGTAGGTCTGCACCGTGAACTGCACGGAGCGCGTACCCCCACGCACATAGACCGTGCTCGGCGTTTGGACGCGGTTGGGCTGGTTGTGGCTCACGCGCACCCACATACCGCCCGACGGTGCGGAAGCGTTCAACACGACCGTTGCTCTCGCCGAGCGACCGCCAGGGACCGCGTTGGGCGAGAGGCTGAGCGATATCGGCGCAGGCGGGTTCACGGTCAGCGTTGCGCTCGCCTGCGAGCCGTTGAGTGAAGCCGTAATCGTGGCGCGCACACGGCTTGCGACCGCTGCCGTATTCACACGCGCGCTCGCGCTGAGCTGCCCTGCAGGAATGTAAACGCTCGCAGGCAGACTCGCGACGGCGTGGCCACTTTGCAGGGGTACTTGGATGCCGCCGTCGGGGGCAGGGGTGTTCAAGCGCACGGTCAGCGTCGAGGATTGACCCCCTGTCACGGCGGTGGGGGAGAGGGTGAGCGTCTGCACGCGATAGGGGGAGACCACCTGCAGCGTTGCCGAGCGCGACGCGCCCCCTGCCGACGCCGTGATGACTGCGCTGCCAACGCCCGAAGCGTTCGTGGAGATGTCAAACGCGCCCGTAGTTTGCCCTTGAGGGATGGTGATTGAGGGAGCGCACCACGCCAAGTTCGGGTTGCTGCTGTTCAGTTGCACCACGACGCCGCCCGCGCCTGCGGCGCGGTTCAGGGTGACCGTGCCGCGCACGGGTCCGCCTGCCTGCACAGGGTTGGCGTTCAGGCTGAGCTGGCTGATAGAGGGCGCGCCTTCCATCTGCAGCGCGGCTTGCAGCGCGCGATGGAGGTTCAGTCGTCCCTTACCCGCGCCGATGCCGCCGAACCAGTAGGGCTGACATGGATCGGCGGCGCTCTCCAGCGCGTGGCGTATCTGCTGGTTGCTCAGGCTGGGCGCAGCCGACCAGAGGAGCGCCGCCGCGCCTGCCACATGCGGACACGCCATCGAAGTGCCGCTCCAGCTCTCGTAGCCGCCGTTCGGCACGGTGGAGAGGATTGCCTGTCCTGGCGCGGCGATGTCCACCCACTCGCCATACTGCGAGAAGGAAGTGAGCGTATCGTTGGGGTCGGTCGCCGCCACTGCGATAGCGTTCTCGTAATAGGCGGGATAGAAGGGCGCGTTCGTGCCGTTGTTGCCCGCTGCCGCGACCACCACGCAGCCGCGGTGCCACGCATAGTTTACCGCGTCTTGGAGCTGCTGTGTGCCTGCTGTACTACCGAGGCTGAGGCTAATCACCTGCGCGCCGTTGTCGGCAGCCCAGACGACACCGCGCGACACATCCGCCATGGTGCCGTAGCCCTGATCGTTTAGCACTTTGACAGGTATCAGTTGCACGGCGCTCTGTGCGCTCGTGAGGTTAGCGTTCCACGCCGCCACGCCTGCGATACCGATGCCGTTATGCGTGTGCGCGGCGGCAATCCCTGCGCAGTGTGTGCCGTGCCCCTGCACATCGTGCGCGTTTAAAGTGTTGTTGAGGGCGTTGTAGCCATACACCGAACCGTCGCTGTGGCGTCGCACCTTCTGCGACAGGTCGGGGTGCGTGGCGTCGATGCCTGTGTCCACAATAGCGATGTATCTCGTGCGCTGGGGTTGCCAAATCGCCCATGCTTGCGTCGCGCCTATCCGCGCTAAACCCCACTGCTGACCAAACAGCGGGTCGTTCGGGGTGCTGCAGGTGAAGAGGAGGTAGTTGCGCTCCACATAGCGCACGCCCGGCAGCGACAGCAAGAACTCGCGTATGCTGTCGGGGTTCAGGTGCGGATCCACGCGCAGCACGCTGGCAAGTAGGGGCGTCTGAGTCTCGCGCAGCAGCCCCACCCAGTGCATCGCTTGCTGCGCCAGTGCAGTGGGCGCGTGCGGCTCCAACCCCACCACCCACTCATCTGCCACATAGTAGGCGTCGCGCTCCGCATCGTAAGCAATCGGGAAGTCCTGTACCCCTTGCGCGAATGCGCCCCCCACAACCATCCAACTGACTAGCCAAAGTCCAAGACGCATGGCGACCTCCGGGCAGTTTTTTCCACTGCCGCCCTTGTCGGGGGTCGGTAAAGTTGCGGGAGTGCCTATCGCGTGGTCGCGCTGTTGTGTTGGAGGGTTCTCGCAGCATAGCGTCTCACCCGTCGGCACTCAATCGTCGCAAGTAGGTCTCCAGCAGGAGGGCGGCGGCGAGGGCGTCGACGGCGTGTCTGCGCGTCGTGCGTTTGGAGCTGCCCTCGCGCAGGCGCCGTTCGGCCTCTTGGGTGGTGAGCCGTTCATCCAGCAGCTCAATCGGTAGGTTTATCCGCTCGCGCAGTTGCTGGGCGAAACGCTCCACCTCGGCGACGCGCTCCCCTCTCTCGCCCCACATGAGGTAGGGCGCACCCACCACCACGCGCTCGATGCGCTCCTGCTGCAACCACCGCACAATCTGCTCCAAATCGTTGGGCAGCACGGTCGCTGGAAAGGGGATGCCAATCTCAGTATCGGCGACGGCAACGCCTACACGCTTCGCCCCATAGTCCAGCGCGACGATGCGCATCTATGCCTCCCAGTCCAGCACAATCTTGCCCGACAGACCCGACGCCATCCGCTCGAACGCATCCTCGTACTCGCGCCAGGGCATCACATGCGTTATCGCAGGGCGCACATCCAGCGCGCCCGAATAGAGCAAACTCTGCATCAGCTCCCAAGTGTGAAACAGTCGCCTGCCGATAATCGCGTGGATTTCCACACCTTTGAAGATGAGCGCGTTCAAGTCCACCTTAACAGGCTGACCGAACAGTCCCAGTAGGCACACCTCGCCGCCGGGGCGGATGGCGTGCGTGATGAGTTCAAGCGAGTCGGGGTGTCCCGACATTTCGAGGGCGACATCCACGCCCAGCCCGTCGGTGGTTTTGAGCAGGTAGCCGAGCGCGTCGTCTGTAGCAGGGTTCAGCACGGCGTCCGCGCCCATCCGCTGGGCAAGCTCGGCGCGGTAGGGGCGTACTTCGGTCGCAATCACGCGCGCCGCGCCCAACGCTTTGGCGACGCCGATGCTAAACAGCCCAATCGCGCCGCACCCTGTAATCAGCACGGTCGCGCCACGCACATCGGCAGCGGATACCGTATGCACAGCGTTGCCCAACGGCTCTTGCACGGTGGCGACCTCGGGGGGCAGGCTGGGGTCGGTTTTGCATGCGTTTGACGCGGGAATAACGACATAGGGCGCGAACCCGCCGTCCACATCCACGCCCAAGATGCGCGTGTTGATGCATGCATGCGCCTGCCCTAATCGGCACGGCTTACATGTGCCACACACGATATGGCTCTCCGCTGCCACGAAGTCGCCCACCTGCACATTCGTCACATCCGCGCCAACGGCCTCCACATATCCACAGAACTCGTGCCCCACAATCAACGGCGGCTTCAATCGGCTACTCGCCCAAGCGTCCCACTGATAGATATGCAAATCGGTGCCGCAAATCGAGGAGCGCGCCACGCGCACCAACACCTCTCCTCTGCCTACACTCGGCTCAGGAACCTCACGCACGGTCAGCCCCACGCCGGGCTGCGCTTTACAAATCGCCTGCATCGTCAACGGAAGTATACCTACTCGCCTTGCGTTTTGGGCGATGGCGTCTGCTCCCGCTCGAACAGCGCGCCGAGCGTCCGCCCCAACAGCCACGCATCGAACGCCAACCCCCGCCGCTTTACATACTCCACATCCGATTGGAGCTTCAGCGGCAGGAGCGTCTCGCGATAGTATGCTTCGGAGTCGGGATGCTGCGCAAGCAGGCTCTCCTCATGGCGATAACGGATTTGCGTCAGCCCTGTGATGCCGGGGCGTACGCTCAGCACGATTGCGCGTAGGGTAGGCTCCCAGAGTTGCACATATTTCTCCACTTCAGGGCGCGGTCCAACGAGGCTCATCTCGCCCTTGAGCACATTCCAGAGCTGGGGCAACTCGTCCAGCTTCGTCTTGCGCAAGATTTTGCCGACGCGCGTGATTCGGGGGTCGTGTCCTGCGGTGATGGCGGCGCCGCGCTTGGGGGCGTCCCTAACCATCGTGCGAAACTTGAGCACCTTGAACTTGCGCCCGTATCGCCCCACGCGCTCATGCGCAAAGAACACCCCACCAGGCGAATCGAGCCTGACCAGCAACGCAATCAGCGCGAACAGCGGCGCAAGCACAAGTAGCCCCACCGCCGCGACCGTGCAATCGACCGCGCGTTTGACAACCTCGTAAGGGCGCATCACGCGAGGGATTGTACCTTCTCATAGCGGATGGCTTTTGATTCGAATCAGAGCATATCGTCGAGGCGCTGAAGCGCAATTAGCGGTGGTACGCCTTGCCCACATCCGCCACCGCCTCAATCACATCGGCGACATCGGCGTCGGTCATGCTCGGATAGAGCGGTAGCGAAATCGTGCGTGCATAGTACGCTTCTGCGTGGGGGAAATCGCCCTGTCTCCAGCCGTAGCGGCGATAGTGGGGATGGTAGTGTATCGGAATGTAATGCACGCTTACGCCGATTCGCCGTGCCTTGAGCTCCTCGATAAACTGGTCGCGCCCGATACGCAGTGCATCCAAGTTCAGCAAAATCGTGTAGAGGTGCCACACATGGGTACGGTCGCTGGGTAGTTGGAGGGGGAACGGCGTCAGAAAGTCCATCTCCTCAAACGCCCGATGATACTGTGCGGCAATCTGCTGGCGTCGGGCGTTCAGCGCGTCCAGCTTGCGCAGTTGACATACGCCAATCGCCGCCAGCACATCGGGCATGTTGTATTTGAACCCCAGGTCCTGCACCTCGTAGTACCAGCTGCCTGTTGCAGTGTAGCGTTTCCAAGCGTCGCGGCTGATGCCGTGCAGGCTCAAAATGCGGCAGTGGTCTGCCAGCTCGGCGTCGTTGGTGGTAATCATGCCCCCTTCGCCGGTGGTCATATTCTTGTTCGCGTAGAACGAGAAGGCGGTGGCGTGCCCGATGGCGCCGATTTTGCGTCCTTTGTAGGTGGCGCCTGAGGCGTGCGCGGCGTCTTCCAACACAAGTAGGTCGCGGCGCGCGGCGATGTTCGTAATCGCGTCCATCTCGCAGGGCAAGCCGCCGTAATGCACGGGCAGAATCGCGCGTGTGCGAGGGGTAAGGGCGTCCTCGATGCGGTTGGGATCGATGTTGGCGGTGGTGGGGGCGATATCTACCAGCACGGGCGTCGCGCCGACATACTCAATCGCCTCGATCGTGGCGCAGAAGGTGAGCGGGGTAGTAATCACCTCGTCGCCTGCTCCAACGCCCCACGCCGCCAGCACCAGATGCATTGCCGCGGTGCAGGAGTTGACCGCAACGGCGTGTTGCGCCCCCGTGTAGGCGGCGAACTCGGCTTCAAACTGCTTCGCGACCGCCCCTGTCGTGAGCCAACCGCTGCGCAGTACCTGAATCACCGCCTGCTCCTCCGTCTCATCTACGCACGGCAGGGCATAGGGCAAAAACTCGGCACGCATAGCAGGATTGTACCTAATAGTCGGCTCAACTCGCTTGTGGTGCTGCCTCGAACAGCAGTTGGTGCAGCTCGATTGTAGGGGCGCGCTTCGAGAGCGAGAGTCTCTCGCCGACGCCACCTCTGAGGGTGTTCGAAAAATCACTCCCTTGCAGAGGGAGCGGGAAATGCGTTTGCCCTCGGTCGGTGTGGTTATTCGTCGGCGGGGACGCCGACGCTACGGTGGGTGTTCCCAAAATCGTTCCCTTTCCTGCGTAGCGGGAGAGGGCGGAAAAGCACACAATCTCGATTTTTCGAACATCCTCGACTTACCTTGACAATCGGCTCTTTTTTTTGAGTTCAAAAAGAGGCATTTCCGAGCAAGGCGTCTTAGTGTGTAGCCTACCGGTGAGGGATTGAAACGCGAGGGATTGAAATGCAGCGCGATTAGCGGCGGTGTGTTTAGGAACCCGCTGGATGTGCGCATGCACGCCGTATGACGGCGACACCGCGCTCGATGTCCGCTTCGGTCATTCCCGTACCCGCTGGGAGACATAACCCCTGTCGGAAAAGGTCTTCCGCGACGGCGCCACCCACCCGTTCACACTCTTGAAATACGGGCTGCAGATGGAGGGGTTTCCAGACGGGGCGCGCCTCGATGTTTTCGGCTTCTAAAGCGCGTCGCACCGTCTCAGGCGAAGCTCC
>JARJMV020000313.1 GCA_029335935.2 bacterium | reverse complement strand
TTTCAATCCCTCACAGGTAGGCTACAAACCAAGACGCTTTTTTCGGGCAAGCGCCTTGCTGAACTCAAAAAAGAGCCGATTGTCAAGGTAAGTCGCCGCTGCGTTTGTGTCGATACTATAACCCATCGATGACAGTGAAGTAAAGGGGTGTCGTCGATCGGGGGCGGATTTGAACTCAAGTGGTGGAAAGTCGGCGATCGACGCATTTTGGGTTTTTGGCATACAGGATGTGGTGTGAGTAGAGTGGTTAGCAACTCAACTGGTGGTATCTCCTCGTCTCGGATGTCGTCGAACGAACGGTTAGTTAAGATTGGAGCGTGATGTCGCCAGTCGATACAACACAGCGTTTCCTCGTTCTGCCTGTACAGAGGGAAGTATGGTGGTGCATGGACACCAGTGGGAGGCGGGCAAACAGAAGCGATGCAGGTATAATATTCTCACCTATGGCGCACAACTATCGAGAGACGCTCCACTTGCCCAAGGACGAGCAGACCATCCCGATGCGGGCGAACCTGCCCGAGCAGGAGCCACGCTGGCAAGCCTTCTGGCGCGAAATCGACCTCTATCGGCGCATGCTCGAAAAACCCGCGCCGAACGGCGACTACATCCTGCACGACGGACCGCCCTACTCCAACGGCGATATCCATATCGGGCACGCGCTGAACAAGACCCTCAAAGATATCGTGGTGCGCTCTTATTGCCTGCGGGGCTACCGCACGCCCTATGTGCCCGGTTGGGACAATCACGGCTTGCCGATCGAGAACGCGGTCGCCAAGCAGTTTCTGGAGCGGGGCGCGACGCCCGATAAAATCGCTCTGCGCCGCGCCTGCCGCGAGTACGCCCAACGCTATGTGAGCATCCAGCGCGAACAGTTCGAACGGCTCGGACTGGTAGGCGAGTGGGACAAGCCCTACCTCACGATGGACTATGCGTTTGAGGCGGGTCTGGTGCGCATCTTCGGCGAGTTGGCGCAGCGCGGCTACATCTATCGCGGGTTTCGCCCCACACTCTGGTGCCCCACCTGCCAAACCGCGCTCGCCGACGCCGAAGTGGAGTACGAGGAGAAGGTCTCCGACTCGATCTATGTGGCGTTCCCCGTGAGAAAGCCTCCTGCCAACGCGCCCGCCCCCGAGAACCTCCAAGTGCTCATCTGGACGACCACGCCGTGGACGATCCCTGCGAACCTCGCGCTGGCGGTGCATCCCGAGCTGGAGTATGCCTATGTGCAGGCGAACGGCGCGGTCTACCTGCTGGCGCATCGGCTGGTTGCGCCCACGATGGAAGCGTTCGGCATCAGCGACTACAAGGTGCTGGGCACGGTGCTGGGCGCATCGCTGGAAGGCGCGGTCGCGAAACATCCGCTGTTTGACCGCGAGTCGCCCGTCGTGCTGGCGGACTATGTGACGGCGGAGGACGGCACGGGCGTCGTGCATACTGCGCCGGGGCACGGTGCGGAGGACTTCGCGACGGGCAAGAGGTATGGGCTACCTGTGCTGTGTCCGGTGGATGCGCGGGGTGTGTTCACGGCGGAGGCGGGCGCGCCGTTCGCGGGGCTGCCGATTGCGCCCGAGGGCAACCGCGCCGTGATTGCCCAACTGCGCGAGGTCGGCGCACTGCGCCACCACGAACCCTACCGCCACAACTACCCCCACTGCTGGCGGTGTCGCACGCCCCTGATTTTCCGCGCCACCGAGCAGTGGTTCATGAGCATCGACCATGCAGGGCATCGCGAGCGGGCGCTACGGGCGATTCAGGGCGTGCGCTGGATCCCCCCCGAAGGCGAGACGCGAATCGCCGCCGCCGTGCAGAACCGACCCGACTGGTGTCTCAGTCGCCAACGCGCGTGGGGCGTCGGCATCCCCGCGTTCTACTGCGAGGCGTGCGGCGAGCCAATCCTCACGCCCGAAACCGTCGAGCGCGTGGCGCAAGCCATCGAGCGCGACGGCTCCGATGTGTGGTTCGAGCAACCTGCCGAATACTTCCTGCCCGACGGCTTCGCTTGCCCGAAGTGCGCCTCCACGCGCTTCCGTAAGGAGACCGATGTGCTGGATGTGTGGTTCGATTCGGGGAGCACGCATCGGCTGGTGCTGGAGACGCGCCCCGAGCTGCGCTGGCCCGCCGACCTCTACCTGGAAGGCTCCGACCAGCACCGAGGCTGGTTCAACTCCAGCCTGATGATTGCGATGGGCACGCGCGACGCCGCCCCCTACCGCACGGTCATCACGCACGGCTTCGTGTTAGACGGCGAGGGGCGCAAAATGAGCAAGAGCCTCGGCAATGTGGTCAGTCCGCAAGAGGTCATCCACAAGTACGGCGCGGATGTGCTACGCCTGTGGGTCGCCTCGTGCGAATATTTCGAGGATGTGCGCCTCTCAGAAGAAATCCTGAAATATGTCGCCGACGCCTACCGACAAATCCGCAACACCCTGCGCTTTCTGGTGGGCAACCTCGCCGACTTCAACCCCGCAACCGACGCTGTGCCCCACGCGCAGCTCACCGACCTCGACCGCTGGATGCTGGCGACGCTCCAAGAGTACCTGCGCTACGCGCGGAACGCCTACGATGCGTTTGAATATCACAAGTTCTACCACGAGACGCGACGGTTCTGCAATGTGGAGCTGAGCGCATTTTATTTGGATGTGATTAAAGACCGCCTCTATGCGGAGGCGCGCGATTCGGCGGCGCGGCGCGGGGCGCAGACGGTAGTGTACGAGCTGGCGCACACGCTCACGCGCCTGCTCGCGCCGATTATCCCCCACACCGCTGAAGAGGTCTGGCAACGCCTGCCCGTGCCCGATAAGCCGATAAGCGTTCACCTTGCCGAGTTCCCCACGCCTCGCGACGAGTGGCTCGACAAGGGGCTGTTGGAGCGGTTCGAGCGGATTTTGCAAGTGCGCGAGTCGGTCAACCGCGCGGTGGAGCAGGCGAAGCACGAGAAGCGCATCCCGAACCCGCTCAGCGCGAAGGTGGTGGTCGCCGCGCCCGAGCCGTTCTACAGCGTGCTGAGCGCGTACCCCACGCCCCCGACGCCCGACAACCTGCTGGCGCGTATCTTCGGCGTCTCGCAGGCGGAGGTCACCCTCGGCGAGGAAGCGGTGCAGGTGGAGGTGAGCGTCGCGCCGGGCAGAAAGTGCGCTCGCTGCTGGCTCACCCTGCCCGATGTCGACGCCGACACCGAACTGTGCGCCCGATGTCGGGCGGTGGTAGCGATTTGAGGGCTTCTCCTCCAGGTGTCGTCTAACTTCCTGCAACTCGCCAGCCGCGCACGCACGCAGGGAGGGCGCACAAGACACGCAGAAGCAACGCGCCTCCCCTGCCTATAGAGGAAGTTGTCAGGAAGCGGATTAATTCTCAATCAGATTCCTGTTGGTCTAACGCGCTTCCCCAGCGGATATGATCGTTGATATGGTGCTTTTCGTACACTTGGAGTCTCTCGTGGCAAAATCTCGTACCAGATCCTCAATGGTCTTCCGTTTGGATTGCGGCGACCTCCTCATAGTGGTTTGACTCCTCGCAAATTGGTAGCGTCTACTGGCGCGAGCGAAGGTACTCGTGGATTCGTTGCTTCGTTCGCTCACAGTAGGGATGTCCGATTGGCGTGTGCCCGATCGTTTCTTCCACTCGCGCTTCTACAGCACCACAATCCGCTCCACGGGCGCAATCACATAGGGCGCGGACGCGCTAAGCCACGACCCCCACGCCGTGCGGCGCGAGATGTTGCCCTCGTTCCAGACGATTGTGGAGTGATACTGGAACCCGATTCGCTTTGCCAGCGTGGTCACATCCG
>JARJMV020000278.1 GCA_029335935.2 bacterium | reverse complement strand
GCCAAGCCCAGCTCATCATGGCGCAATCCCCACGCGAACTGCTCCAGCTGCAGGTCTACGCGCCAGTTCAAAAGCAGGAGGAGGTTTAACCCTATCAGCAAGATGACCAACATACCCCCTACCGCCGCGTGCAATTCTTTTAGCGCTCTCTCAGGCGAGTCAGGGTAGCGGAACACGGCAAACACAATCGCAGAAGAAAGTATTAGAAGCACTACCCCTGCAACAGCGGCTGGCATTACCCAGCGCAAAATGTCGGGAGAGGGCGCTGGCAGCGAGCTGGAGCCCTTGTGCCCCACCAATTGTTCCGCCGCGTGGATAGAGGGGATGAGGATCGCCATCAGCGCGTTTGCATTGGAGATCGCAAACAGTATCACGCTCGCTGACCATAGACAAAACATTGCACCGATTAAAACAGATACACCCACCCGCGCGCCACGCAGGAACCCTATCAACAGCCACTGACTGCCTATCTGCAGCGCCATGCCCAACACCGCCAGAATAGCCAAGAGCTGCGTGTAATACTGACGCATCGAGCCGATTATATGTTTGTCAAAAAACACAGGCATTGCCTGTCCTATCAGGTTGCGCATGGTTTCGCCGCGTTGGAGTTCGGCGCGTAGCCAGGTAGCCTCCTTGTGGAACCCTTTGCGCTCCAGTTGTGCGAGAAGTCGCCGCTGGCTCTGCTCCCTGCTTTGCGTCTGAGCAGTGCGCGGAGGCGCAGCGGCTATCTGCAGCACGGCTAAGCCTACAAGACGCCGTAGTATCCCGCGGCTTTCGGTCATCTTCTGAGCGTAGCCTGCCAACGCCATGCGTATTTTCAGCGCGTCCCGATATCGCCCCTGCTGTTCTAACTCCCACGCTATCGTCGCAAGAATACGCGCAACAGAACGTTCTGTCGCAAGATGAGGGAAGAGTATCGAGGTCGCGATCGCAAGGTCGAGCTCGCCAGAGCGCGCGTTGCGTAGGAGTCGCTGGAGTTGAACGGCGGCTTCGGCTTCCGCGCCTGTGTAGTCTTCCCAACGGGCACATCGCGCTGCGCGTTGGAGTGTCTCCACCGCCTCTGCATCGCGCCGTTGCGCCAGAAGCGCACGCACCTGCATGCCCAAGAAGAACGCATTGTCGGGGTCTTGCTGTTCACCGCGACGCGCCCACTCCAGCACCCGTTGGACAGCCGCTGGGTTCGCAGGGCGTACAGGCGTACTGCCGCCTGCAAACCGCACATCTTCCACACGCCCGATAGGAAAACGGAGCATCTCGTTGCGCAACAGACAGGCATATACCTCAGGGCGATTAGGGAACTGCCGTTGAAGCTGGAGCAAGCGTTCGCGCAGGCGCGCTTGGTCACCCATACCTTCTGCGTTCGCTATTGCCCACTGCAGGGCGAAGTCATCCTTGAACTGCTCGCGTAGTTGTGCAAGGCGTCCCTGTAAAGCCTTGTCGACGCCTCCCGTCCCCGATATATAGTCATAGTAGTTGGGCGCGCCACCTCTGAAACGCACCAGCGACTGCACTTTCCAGCGCGTGTAGGGCGCGGTTGACGGTAGCCGGTAAAGCACCGCCAGCCCCACAAGCGACAACGCCAGCAGATATCGAATCGTGCGCACTGTCGTCCCCCAACCAAGTATAATACCCCTATCGTCATGGAACCGCCGAAGATACGCGTAGAGGCATCGCAGCGGATACCAGCGCGGCTTTCGACGCGCTTGGTGTTTCTGTTCTACTCGCGCCCGATGTTTCGGGCGTGGGAGATTCTGTGCAACCACGCCGCGCGGCTGATTGCGCACAAGGAGCGCATGCGCTCGGTGCAGTGTTCACGCGCCTGGGCGGAGCTGAACCGCCAGCGAATGGCGATTCAGCGCGAGTTGGGGCGCATCAGCAATAGCCACGCCCATGTGTGCGCCCAATGCGGGCACTGCTGCAAGGGCACGCGCGAGCGCGACGCCTTTCTGGACCGCGTGATGCAGAACCCCCACACCGAACACATCGGCGCACGGCGACGCACGGGTGAGATGGTGGGGTTCCGCATCGCCCAAGCGCAGGGTCAGCTCCTGCACCCTGATGCACAGAAAGCGCACGGGTGCTGCCACGAGCTCACTTGCGCAGGCTGCCGATTACCTCAAACCCTGCGCCCGATGCAGTGCTTGGCATACTTCTGCGGCGCGGCTGTCAAAGCCCTCTCGCAGCAGGAGTGCGAGGAGGGCATCCGCCTGCTGAAGCAGTTGCTGAAGCTGCACGGGCAAGCGGTGCGGCTGGCGGCACACTCGCGCTGGAGCCGTTATCGACCCGATTAGCGGTGTTGCGCCATAAACTCCAGCATGAACGCCCGCAACGCCTGCACACCCTCTATCGGCATGGCGTTGTAGATCGAGGCGCGGCAGCCCCCCACCGAACGATGCCCCTTGAGTTCGTGCAATCCGCGCGCCTGCGCCTCGTGCAGGAACTGCTGCTCCAACGCCTCGCTGGGCAATCGCCAAGTTACATTCATGATTGAGCGGTGGTCAGGGTGCGCATGCCCCCTGTAGAACCCCTCGCTCTGGTCAATTACCTCGTAGAGCAAGCGCGCCTTCTCGCGGTTGATTTGCTCCATGCGCTCCAGCCCGCCAATCGTGTGCAGCAGCCAGCGCGTCACTAACATCACGATATAGATAGCGAACACGGGCGGCGTGTTGTAGAGCGACTTGTTCTCGGCTTGCACGCGATAGTTCAGCATCGCGGGCAGGTTGTCGGGCACGCGCGCCAGCAGGTCGTCGCGCAGAATCACTATCGTCACGCCCGCAGGTCCTGCGTTCTTCTGGGCGCCTGCGTAGATGAGCGCGTACTGGCGCACATCGATGGGCATCGAGAGGAAGTTAGACGACATATCGCACACCAGCGGCACATCGCCCACTGTAGGCTCGCTGGGGAACACGACGCCTTGAATCGTCTCGTTGGCAGTGAAATGCACATAGCGCGCTTCGGGTGCGATGGCGTATTCGTCGGGGCGCGGCGTGCGAGTGAAGTTCTCGTCCTTACCGTTCCACACCGTGCGCGCCTTGCCGACCAGTTGCGCCTCCTTGTATGCCTTCTGACCCCACGAACCCGTGATGAGATAGTCCGCGCTGCCGTCGCCGAGCAGGTTCATCGGAACCATCGCGAACTGCAAGCTCGCGCCGCCCTGCAAAAACAGCACATGGTAGTCGTCGGGGATGTTCAACAACTGACGCAGGTTCGACTCCGCCTCTTGGATAATCGCGTCGAAGCGCTTGGAGCGGTGGCTGATTTCAAGCACGGACGCGCCTGCGCCCGGCAACGCCAACAAATCGCGCTGCGCCTCCTCTAACACAGGCAGCGGCAACACGCCCGGACCTGCCGAAAAGTTCCATACACGCTGAGTCATCGTCGCCTCCACCCAAAGGATACCCAAACTGGGCTATAATAGAGACGCGAAATGGAGAGAACCATGCGATACACAACTCTGAGTCTCTTGTGGCTTACTATTGGCTTATCGGCAGGCTATGCACAAGGCTACTCGCTACGATTCTACGGCAACGGCACTGACGATATCGACCGCGTGAAGATTCGCATCGACGACCCCACCAACAATCTGCCCGGACCGCCCGCCGATGTCGGCGCGACCGACTTCACCATCGAGTTCTGGATGAAGGCAAACGCCAGCGATAACCCAAGCAGCGCGGTGACCTGCGGCGAGAATGAGGACTGGATTTACGGCAACATCATCATCGATCGCGACAGGTTCAGTCAGGGTCGCAAGTTCGGTATCTCTGTTGCGAACGGCAAGATTGTGTTCGGCGTGACAGGCGATGGGAATGACTACCGTACGATCTGCGGCACAACGAATGTATTGGATGGTCGGTGGCATCATATCGCCGTGCAGCGTCGCCGTTCGGACGGCTACATGTGGCTCTATGTGGACGGCAATCTGGAAGCGCAGGCTGATGGACCCAACGGCGACATTTCCTATCCTGACGATGGCGAGCCGTGCCAAAATTGTTGTAGTGGCAGCGCATGCGACTTCAGCGACCCGTTCTTGGTGTTCGGCGCGGAGAAGCACGACTATGACCCTAACAGTTACCCATCCTACAGCGGCTACTTAGACGAGGTGCGCCTTTCGACCGTGCTGCGCTACTCAGGTAACTTCACGCCGCCGCGCCAGCCGTTCACCATCGACGCCAGCACCGCCGCGCTCTACCACTTCGATGAGGGCAGCGGCATGGATATCGTCGACGCAATGGAGCAAAGTCCTGGCGAGCTACGCTACGGAGGCGATCCTGCAGGACCAGTCTGGACAACCGACACGCCGTTCCGTCGCGCGGGCGATGTGGACGGCAACGGCTGTGTAGACGACGCCGACCTCTTGAGCGTGCTGTTCGAGTTCGGGCAGACAGGTAGCAACTTAGATCAGGATGTGAACGGCGACGGCGTGGTGGACGACGCCGACCTCTTGAGCGTGCTGTTCAACTTTGGCGCGGGTTGCTGAGCTGTTGTAGCGCCCACGCGGCGGTCTCGCGGAGTATCGGATCGTCGTGGTTCAGGAACCGCTCGATAGATGGGCGCAGGGCGGGGTTGCGTGTGTTGCCTGCCACGATCAGCGCGTTGCGTACCAGCCCGCGCCACTTCGCGCGCATGATTGCGCTGCCGCGAAACCGTTCGGCGAACTCT
>JARJMV020000232.1 GCA_029335935.2 bacterium | reverse complement strand
CTCGCCGACGCTCCACAAACGCCGGACAATCATACACTAATTACAAACCAAAGGCTTCAGGTATAATTCCCAACAAACGGAGGTGCACTATGCGATTCATTACCACACTTGGAGCAGCGGGTCTCTTGCTTACTGTATCTTTCACTCAGCTGGAGCCGCGTGGTGAGAACCCTGCCATTCGGGTAAACACTCTCTACGGCGCGACAGGCTTAATCACTGTGCCCACGTCCACCACCGCGCGCTTCGACCGATTCCAACTCGGTATAGCGCTGGGGCAGAACGTTCGAACGGTTTCTCTGAACTGGGGTATTTTTGACAGTATCGAGATCGGCGCAACGACCGTCGACCGCAACAATCAGAACAACAAGGTCATCGCCACAGGTAAGGTCACCATCATTCCCCAGAACTTCGACTGGCTGGAGCTGGGATTGGGGACGATAGATCCCTTCGACGCCATTAACAAAACCTTCTACGGGGTCGCGAGCGCGAATGTGCGCGTGCCGTCTCGAGCGCCCGATTCCGTGGTGGGGCTCCGCCTACATTTGGGCTACGGTACGGGGTTGTACCGCGACAAGGTGATTGGCGGCGGCGAGGTGTTCCTCAACAATCAGTTCTCAGTGGTTGGCGAATATAACGGCGTCGACTCGAACTTCGCGCTGCGCTATGTGTACGACAACAATCTACGGCTCCAGCTCGGCACGCAGGCAAAGGTCATCTACTTCAGCACAACCTATGGCTTGAGCTTCTGAGGGGAGCCTTGCAGGACTCTCGAACAGTCGGTCGAAAAACCTCCCTGTGCGAAGTTGCACTTCACAGGGAGGTTATCTATGCAGATACGATACGGACTGATTCTTGCCGCGCTCTGGCTGGGTTGGTATGCGCAGGCGCAATCGCCGGCGGTTGAGCTGAGCGTGCGCGGCGACACGGTGCGCATCACGCGCGACACCTACGGCGTGCCCACTGTTCAAGCAAGCACGCGGTACGGCTTGCTCTATGGTCAAGGCTACGCGATTGCCCAAGATCGCCTATGGCAGATGGAGTTATATCGTCGCCAAGCGCGGGGTGAAATGGCAGAACTGATGGGCAGTCGCGCTCTGGAGCAAGACCGCGCCGCGCGCACCGAAGGCTACACGGACGCCGAGCTCCAAGCCCAAATCCATCGGTTGCCGCGCGAGCTGCAGGAGGCGTTGGAGGGCTTCGCGGCGGGCGTGAACGCATGGATGCAGGAAGCGCAACGCACGGGCAAACTGCCCAAACAGTACGCCGAGAACGGCATCGAGGCGCGCCCTTGGCGACAAACGGACACGGTGGCGATTGCCGTGATGATGCTCCGACGGTTCGGCGGCGTGATGTCGGCAGGCGACCTGCGCAACTATGCCTTCTACCAACTGCTCAAAGCCCGCAATCGAGACCTCGCGGCGACATGGGCGAACGACCTGCTCTGGATTCAAGACCCCACCTCGCCGACCACCGTACCCGCAGAAGACGATACGCGCAAAGCGTCGCGCCGCGACTCGCGCCAGACGCTCGCCCAAATGCGTCAACACCTCGAGCTGCTGCCCGACATCGGCTTGAATGTGTTATTGCCAGCGCTACGGATTGCTTCTGGCGAGGCGCAAATCGAGTTCGCCCGTGCGCACGGGCTGTATACGCAGTTCGGCAGCTACGCGATTCTGATTAGTCCGAGCAAATCGGCGACGGGCATGCCGATTCTGGTAGGCGCGCCGCAGATGGGGTTCAGCCTGCCCCACATCGCCGCCGAAATCCACCTGGACGGCGCAGGCGTCAACGCGCGCGGCATGACCTTTCCCGGCACGCCCGGCGTGTTAATCGGCACCAACGAGAATCTCGCATGGACTTTCACCTCTGGGGTCGCCGACTTCGTAGACGCCTTCCTCCTGAAACTGGACCCTCAGAACCCCGAACGCTACTGGTACAAGGGCACATGGCGCACTTTGGAGCAGCGCACGGAGGTCATCCGCGTCAAGGGCGGCGACCCTGTGGAGCTGACCGTGTATCGCAGCGTGTACGGTCCTGTGGTGGCGATCGACGCCCGCAACGCCGTCGCTGTGAGCATCCGCATGAGCTACTGGAACGACGAGTTGGAGGCGTTCCAGGCATACTACGGCTTTTTGACGGCGCGCACGGTGAGCGATTTCGAGCGCGCGGCGTCTAATATCCCTGCTTCCTTTAATGCGTTCTGCGCGACGCGCACGGGCGACATCGCCTATTTCTACTGTGGGCGACCGCCCATCCGCGCGGAGGGCGTCGATCCGCGTCTGCCCGTGCTCGGCACAGGCGAGTACGACTGGCAAGGGATTATGCCTTTTGAGCAGATGCCCCGCGTGGTGAACCCTAAGCAAGGCTACATCGTGAACTGGAACAACAAGCCTGCCGTGTGGTGGGAGAACGCCGATACGCCTGTGTGGGGGATGATTTTCCGCGTCCATCGGTTGAACGAGCTTATCCGCAGTAAGCCGCGCCTGACCCTCGACGATGTGAAGGCGTGTATCCGCGACATCGCCGAGTACGACGAAGACGCGGGCAAACTGCTGCCCCTGATGTTGCGCACGGTGCAGCGCAACGCGCGGAACTTCAACGACGAGTTGCGCGCTGCCGTGCAGCTGCTGGAATCGTGGGACTGCCACGAGCGCGAGGGCAGCGCCGCCAAAGCGCTCTGGGACGCTTGGCTGGACGCAACGCGCACGCGCGTGTTCGCGGACGACTTGGGCAACTTCTTCAGCCCCGACCTGTTCCGCCTTGCCATCCAGCCGAGCTACATCGCCTACGCACTGCTGGGCAGGCAAGCCCCCGTGCCGCGCCAGTACGACTACTTCAACGGCAAAAAGCCCGAAGAGACGCTGACCATCGCGCTCGCCGACGCGATTACCCAACTCAAGCGCAAGTACGGCGGCGGCATGAACCTATGGCGCCACAGCGCGCCGCGCATGGGCTGGGGCGAGACGCTCGCGGGAGTACCCTACACCGACCGCGGCTCGTTCATCCAGATTATCCAGTTCGGCGAGCAGCTCTTCGGCGAAACCGTGCTACCGCCTGGTCAAAGCGAAGACCCCAACTCGCCCCACTTCGCCGACCAGCGCGACTTAGCGAGCTGGTGGTTCTTCAAGCCGATACGGTTGCGCTAGCACGGGCGATAGGGATTCCAATCGCCCTGCCGAACTTGAGCGGTATGATACGCGCATTCGGAGTGTGCATGGGGCTGCTGGGGCTGTTGGCGCTGAGCGACGCGCAGAATCGGTTGGCGCAGGAGCGGCGCGACGGCTTCCGCCCCCTCTTCAACGGGCGCAACCTGCAGGGCTGGAAGGTCTACGCAGGCGCGGAATGGCGCGTGCAAAACGGCGAACTCATCGGACCCACCGACAGCGCAGGATGGATTGGCACTGCCGAAACCTTCGACAATTTCATCCTGCGCGGCGAATACTGGATCGATAAAGGCGACACGCACGAGAGCAACAGCGGCGTCTTCTTCCGCGCCCAGCCGACCGCCACCCCCTGGAACGACGGCTATGAGATGCAAATCAGCCTGCAAGACGAGCGCAACCCCACAGGCAGTATCTACAATCGCGTGCCCACGCACCTGACGCGCATGCGCGAAATCGCCCCCGAACGGCAGTGGAACGCCTTCGAAATCCGCGCTTGCGGCTCGCATATCCAAATCACCATCAACGGCGAAATGGTGCAAGACTGCGACCTGCACGAGTTCCAGCGCGGCGTGATCGGCTTGCAACAGCACCATCCTGGCGTGACGGTGAAGTATCGCAACCTGCGCATCAAACGGCTGCAGGCGTGCGACGAGGGTTGGCAACCGCTGTTCAACGGCAAGGACCTGTCGGGCTGGTTCGCCACAGGCATGGCGCGCTGGAGCGTCCGAGACGGCGTAATTGTCGGCGAGGGCGGCATGGGACACCTGTTCACCGAACAGACCTTCACCGACTTCGAGTTGCGCGCAATGATACGCATCCGCCCGTTCCGCGAGAACTCGCCGATGAACCCGAACAACGGCATCTACTTCCGCGCGCAGCCCAACCCTGAGAACCGCAACAACTGGCCCGTGGGCTACGAGGCGCAGGTGTATAATCACATCGGGCGCGGCGACTACATCACCGGCTCTCTCTACGGGCGGGTGATGGCGAGCCGCCTGCTCACGCGCGACGGCGACTGGTTCTCGATGCGCGTTCGCGCTCAGGGCGACCATATCCAGATTTTCGTGAACGGGCAAAAGGTGGTCGACACGCGCAACAGCGACTTCAAGTCGGGACACATCGCCCTCCAGTGCCACGACCCCTTCACGATTATTGAAACGCGCGACATCTACTGGCGACGGCTAAGCGAGCATTCAGAGGCGTATAAGTAAAACTGGAGCCGACGGGGGGATTCGAACCCCCGACCTTCCACTTACAAGGCGGTTGCTCTACCGCTGAGCCGTATAACCCTGTGTCTACTACCCCTTGTGCCCATAAAACCGCTTGTGCCCTATATGTGCGCACTCCTGCCATCTCCACTCCGCAAAGCGGAAGGTCTAAAACCCCATCCCGTTTTTCACAGGTGAACGGGACAGAAACCCGATTTTTCGTGAAAGGCTTCTCGCAGGAGGCAGGAACTTCGCGAAGGGCGGGGAATTCTCGCTCTCGCTACCGTAGCCTGTTCCTGCGGTAGCCTTTCGCCTGTCGTGGCGCTACACGGCAGGCATTTTTTAGTTTCGGCAGGCGTTCGGGGATTCCTGCAGGTTCGCGAAGTGGAAATGGCGAAAAAGGGGCAATTTTCAGGGCTTGTGCTCCATCAGTTCCACGCGGTATGGAGTTTCGCCGTCATCAGGCGGGGCTACAATCTCGATGGTGTACCCGTCGTCTTCATGGACTTCCGCTTTCGCGCCATAGACCTGCCTACACCTGCGCTCCAGCCACCACTTTGCAGATTTCGCGTCACCGCCGCGAATCGCTTCGAGAACGCAGGTTTCGGCAGCGCTTATGCCGAGCGCTTCGGCTTGCTCTACTTTCTCGCGAAACCTCTCCTCAGCCCGTAGCCTTGCGTAAAAGGCGCTGCGAGAAATCCCTGCGATTGCGCATGATGATTCGCGTGAATGCCCGAACCGCAGGGCGCGAATCAGTACATCATAGGTTTCGCGCGGTATTCGCTTTGGCATAACGCTCCTA
>JARJMV020000216.1 GCA_029335935.2 bacterium | reverse complement strand
GACGATGACAGGATTGCTCGCGAACATCTACTTCCAACAGCGATTGGTGGAGTTCGGCTTGCTACAGGCGATTGGCTTCACGCGATTGAGCTTGCTGATGCGCGTCTCATTAGAGACCATCACGGTGGTCGCGCTGGGCTGGGTGTTGGGCGTGCTGACCGCGATGGGCATCCTGCTCTGGGCGAGAGTGCGCATCATGGAACCGCGCGGACTGTACATCGAGCCCTTCGACCCGATTGCCTATCAGTATACACTGCCTGTACCGCTGATGGTGCTGGGCTTCGCGCTGTTCACCATCGGCTGGCGCCTGCGCACTTTTGACCCGGTGGCGATTGTGGAGCGCCGGATTGTGTAGCTACTCCAGCGGAATGCGCCAGCAAAACTCGCCGTAGAGGCGGCGTTGCGCATTCGACTGAAGCGTGTCCAAGCCGAGCGTGATGCGCCAGTGTGCGGACTCATATCCGAGCGTCATCATCGGATACGGTTGCCAATAAGTTATCCATAACGCGCCGCCGTGAACATCCCAGCGGAGCGCCATCGCGAGTCGCCAATCGGCATGGTGGGCGGCGATGACCCCGAAGCGGCGCGCGCCGTCGCGTTGCCAGAGGGCGATTTCCGTGCGGGGGCGCGCCGCGCGTTCGAGGGCTTGCTCCGAAACACGCCCCTCCAACAAGGGCGGCGCACGCAGGAACCCATCGGCGTCGGGCGTGAGTTGGTTCACGCGCACCGTTGCATCGATTCGCTGCGCCGTTCGCACGCGCAGCTGGCTCCACAGGTTCTCGACGGACAGGCTGACGCCCCAGCGGTTGGTCTGCAGCGCGATGCCTGCGTGAGCGGCGTAGCCGTATCCGCCGATGCGCGTGGCAGGCACGCCGCGTGTCGTGAGCAGGGCAAGCTCGCCTGCGAAAGCGTCGCCCTCCTTCTGACCCTGTAGCCGCCCTTGCTGAACACGCTGTAGATGAAGATAACTGACCCCGATATGATAGCGGAGGCGAACCGCCTCAACGGCAAGGTCGCCCCGATAAGTGAGCGTCCAACAGTTCACGGCGGAACGATTGAGCGTCGCCTCGACAGGGTAGCGCGTGTGCGGACGCAGGCGTCTCTGCTCGCTTTCTAAAAATAGGCGTGCAGCGCCCCGATTGCCCTCGAACCAGTCTGCCACCCCGTAAGCGTACGCCAGCTCCCATCGTTGCCAGCGGAGTCTCGCTTCGTATGCCTGAACGCTGATGAGGTAGCCGCGCGCGGCATCGTGGTCGGCTGCGCTCGCTTTGCGCTGGAGGGGGCGTACATTGGTATCGGCAAGGTACAGCGCGCGCGTTTCTATCGCGCGCCCTAATAAGTCGGTTTCGCTGGGCAATAGTGGGTTCTGGGGCGGCGTGAAGACCGCCTGTGCGCTCCCCACCGCCATCGTCAAGCTACATAACCCGCACGCTATCCAGTGCTGGGGAGAGCGCAACGCTCTCCCCCAGAGTGTCTTGCTCAATCTTCTAACGAGAGCAGTGAGTTCACTGTCTCAAAGGTATTGTCTATGTAGCGCACGAGGTAGGCGTCGCCCAAGTCGGGAAGCCCCAGCGCGCTCGCCTTGCCAATCTGCGCCACAGCCGTTCCGTCAGGCTTGCTGATATCGCCTGACGCTGTATCGGTCTCGGCGTCGTAGCGGAGCGTCATGCGCAGGTTAGACGGCGTATGGTTCATCTGCAAAGTAGCGGTTTCAAACGGCTGCGAACGATTCACACAGCCGTCCTGCACGCGCAGGTTGCCCACGAACTCACCTTGCATCCGCTCCTCGCCTAAATCCAACCGCAGCACAATCCGCACGCGCGCGGGGGAGAGGTCCGGCTCGGGGACGACATTGAAGTAGAGGAGTGCGCGTCGTCCGATACGCGGCGTCAAGTCCCCGTTGAACTCGAAGTTGCCGCGCGGGAACTGCTCCAGCGGGATGGTACGGAGTTCGAGGGGGTTCTCGGCTGTTGGGTTCTCCCAACGGGCGTTGACGGTGCCCACCAGAGTATCGTTGGGGGTGCGATACTCCACCTGCGCGCGGAGTCGCACGGGTTGCGGTTCACTGCCCACGCGCTGGAACTGCGCCTCCACCTCGCGCATGAGCAGGGTACGGTTCTCAGCCGAGAAGGTGAGCGATTGCACGGTGAACTGCTGCAGGTTCTTATCGGGCGGGTCGGCGTCTGCGAAAGAGACGCTCAAGTTTTGCAAGTCGAGCTCAGGACCACGCTCGGTCTTGAGCGTCGCCTGAACGCGCGCTGCCTTAATCAGCTTTGGGTGCCTGCTGGGAGAATAGGTATCCAATTCGAGATTGGTGATGTTCAACTCAGCGTATTGGCTCAGCAAGGTTCCGCTGAGCTTCGCGTAGTCGATGTCTCCTTCTGATGGACCTGTGCGCACATCCATCACGCCGTTGAACCGAATCGGCTCGCGCAGTTCGGCGTCGGCGAGGTTCATCTGTGCGCGGAGTTGAGTGGGATTGCCTTCCGAGTCGCGTTGCGAGACCTCAAAGAAGCCATCGTACTGGAAGCGTGAATCGCCCTGTTTACGCACTGTGAAGTTCGCACGCCCCGCATCGGGGGTGAAGCGGAACTCTTGGAGCGGATTGCTGGTGGTTACGGTGCAGGTAAGCTGTCCGCTTTCCACAATCCAAGTGCGGTCGTTGGGCGCGTCGCCGATGCGCGTCAACACATAACGCCCTCCCTGCTGCGTTTCGCGGTAGCGCGCAGGGGGCAACCCATCCAGCGAGTCGTCGTACTTGCGTTCATCGAGGCCCAGTACGCGCACGACGAAGTTCCCGCCCCGTTCGCCGAGTCGCTCAAGCGGTTCGATGAGGTCGCGCTCAATAATCCGCTCCTGTTGCTGCACGGACTGCTCGAGGCGCAGAATCTCCTCGTTGCCGCGATCGAGCCATCCTGCCCCATAGTCGCGGAGCATTTGCGTCATCCCCTTCGCCACCGCGACATCGCCTGTGGGGGGACGCAAGTTTTGCCCCTGCTCCACTACTCGCGCACGAACCTGCTCGCGCAACTGCGGCTCAACAATTCCGTCGCCGATATTCTCAGGCAAGGTCTGCCCTACCACGAGGCTCAAGCGGTCACGGTCGCGTAGCAACTCGCGAACGCGATCCACCACCGACGCCACGCCGTTCTGCGAGAGCGCATTCAGGTTCTGCTGGCGGGCATAGCGCAGTATCTCTTCGGTTGCAAGGGTTGTGTAAGCGTCAAGGTTCGCGCCCGCGTAGCCCTGCGGAGGTAGCGCAGGCGTCAGCGTAGCGGCGCGCACACGCTCGCCGCCCACTTCCTTCTCCGCCACAATCAGAAGGTCGCGCCCGATGTAATCAGGGGGGACGCTCAAGGTGTAGCGTCCGTCCGAGTCGGAGACGGTCTGGGCAATCGGTGAACCGGGCTGAAGCGCTAAGTAGGCGCGCACAGTCGCGTTCGGCAGTGCAGCGCCTGTCAACGCACGGGAACGCGGAGTGCCTGAAGGCACAAGCACAACGCCGCTTATCGTTAACTGGTTCGAGGCTGGGGGTGTAGAAGTACCTCCTCCGCCGCAATTCGATAGTGAAACAAGCAGTACAGTTGCGGCAACCATAAACAGCCACCGCTTTGCATCATCATTGATACGCAGTTGATGCATAGTCATCCTCCCGCTTAGATTCTACCGAATATCTGTTCGAAAAATCAAGGTTTTGGGAAATGCCTCGCTGGACACTGGCGTTCCAAGCTGCACTTTCGGCGTGTGAGTTGGGTATACTCTTAGCCACGCTA
Source organism: bacterium (assembly GCA_029335935.2). Classification (GTDB taxonomy): domain Bacteria; phylum Armatimonadota; class Fimbriimonadia; order Fimbriimonadales; family GBS-DC; genus GBS-DC. Next base: position 11,794 of record JARJMV020000216.1, on the reverse strand, counting down.
AGTATTTGCGTAGGAGACCGACGATGCCGATGGTAACGCGCGAGCATGTTTTGGACGCTTTGAAGAACATCATAGACCCCGATTTGCACCGCGATATCGTGTCGCTGGGGTTCGTGAAGGATGTGGTGATTTGCGACGGCGCGGTGAAGACGGTCATTGAACTCACCACGCCTGCCTGCCCCGTGAAAGACCAGATGAAGGCGGAGGCGGAACGGCTGATTGCGCAGATTCCCGGCGTGTCGGCAGTGAATGTGGAGATGACCGCGCAGGTGCGCGGGCGCACTATTGCCCCTGAAGACCTGCTGCCCGAAGTGAAGCAGGTGATTGCGATTGCCAGCGGCAAGGGCGGCGTGGGCAAGTCGACGGTCTCGGTGAACTTGGCGGTCGCCTTGGCGCAGATGGGCGCGAAAGTGGGGCTGCTCGACGCCGACATCTACGGTCCCAGCATCCCCAAAATGCTGGGCTGTCAGGGCGAGCATCCGCTGGTGGAATCGGGTCAGATTATCCCCATTCGCCGCTATGGGGTGTCGGTGATGTCCATCGGTTTCTTACTGGAAGAGGATCAGGCGGCGATGTGGCGCGGTCCGATTGTGGCAGGCACGGTTCGGCAGCTGTTCGCCGATGTGCGCTGGGGCGCGCTGGACTATCTGCTGGTAGACCTGCCGCCGGGCACGGGCGACGCGCCGATGACCACCGCGCAGATTGTGCCGCTGGCGGGCGTCGTGATTGTGATGACGCCACAGGCGGTCGCGGCGTCTATCGCGGGCAAGTCGGTCGCGCTGTTCCGACGGCTGAACGCGCCGATTTTGGGCGTGGTGGAGAACATGGCGGAGTTCGTCTGCCCCCACTGCGGCGAACGCACGGTGATTTTCCCCGGACCAGGCGCGCGCGTGTTCGCCGAGCGGCTGGGCGCGCCGTTTCTGGGGTCGGTACCGTTAGACCCCATGGTGAGCGTCGCCAGCGATGCAGGTCAGCCCGCCGTGATTGCCGCGCCCGACTCGGCGCAAGCGCAAGCGTTCCGAGCCATCGCCAGCCAACTGGCGGCGGAGATCAGCGTGGCGAGCTTGGCGCGCTAATCGTGCCGATGCTGATAGACCCCCACAGGATGCCCATACAGCGACTCTAAGATGGGCATCTGCAGCACCTCTTCGGGGGTGCCAGTGCAGACGAGCCGATGGTGGATACACACGACGCGCGTGGCATAGCGGCTGACCACACTGAGGTCGTGAGAGACTATCAGCACGCCCATACCCTGCTCCGTACGCAGTTGCTCGATGAGGTCGTAGAACTGCACCTGCACGCCGACATCGATGCCCGTGGCAGGCTCGTCTAATAGCAGGAGTCGGGGCTGGTGTGCGAGCGCCGCGGCGATGACCACTCGCTGCAGCTCGCCGCCCGACAGGGTGCGCACGGGCTTTTGCAAGAGGTGGGCGGCGTCGACGGTTTGTAGGAGGCGCTCCAGCGGGGCGTGGGCGTCGCCCAACATCGCCCCGAGCAGTTCGCGGGTGAGCAAGGGCATCGTGCGGTCGAACTGCAACGCCTGCGGCACATAGCCAATCTGCCGTCGGTCGGCGCGGCTAAGCCGTTCGGGCGGCTTGCCCAGCACCAGCACGCGCCCCTCGTAGGGCAGTAGCCCCAGTAGCACGCGCAGGAGGGTCGTCTTGCCCGCGCCGTTGGGACCTATCAGCGCGACCGTCTCGCCAGGCGCGACCTCCATCGAGACGCCTGAGAGCACCGCGCGCCCCCCCAAACTCACTTCCAGCTCGGAAACAGCGACCAGCGGCGACATCGTGCGCCTCACTTCCGCAAAGGCGACTCGTACATCGCGAAGGCGTTGTGGTTGTGAATCGACTCGATCGACTCGCACTCCACGCGGAACCCACTCAGCTCCTCGCGTTCCGACAAGCGCAACGCCATCTCACGCGCCACATCTTCCACAAAGCGCGGGTTGTCGTAGCTATGCTCGGTGACGAACTTCTCGTCGGGGCGCTTCAGCACAGGGTAGTCCAGGGAGCTTGCCGAGGCTTGCACCAGCGGAAGGTACTCGTCGGGCAGGCGTGGGAGTTTGTCTTTGGTATAGAGCCACAGGCGCACTAAGGCGCGCTGGTTGTGTGCGCCGTACTCAGAGATGGCCTTGCTGCAGGGGCAAAGAGTCATGGCAGGGAACACAAAGTAGCTCACGGCGAAGGATGCGCCGTTGTTGAGCTTGCACTCCCACGCGGTCTCCACATCGAGCCAGCCGAGAGTGTGGGTGACGGGCGCGGGCACTTCCATGAAATAGTGGAAGCGCATCTGCAGTTGCGCTGCGCGGCTGCCCAGTCGGTCGCGCGTCGTTTCCAGCAACGCTTTCACCTCTGCGGGCGTGCGCGGCGTCGACGCCCACTCGTAAAGCGTGGCGACCAGACGGCTCATGTGCGCGCCGCGTTGCTCGGCTTCGATATCCACGCTCAAATCGGCGACGGCGACCACCTGTTGTGTGGCGTTGGTTGGCGTGCGCAGGGTCACAGGCAGGCGCAGCTCGCGAATGCCCACTGCATGCAGCGCCACGCCGCGCGTGTCCTGCTCAGATGCGACATCGGGTAACGATATACGGGTTTTCATACCACAGGAATCATACCCGATGGCGTGGATTTTTGGGAATCTCAAGAGCTGACCGCGCGGCGCGAGGGGGCGCCTCACACCGCGCGCTTCCTTCCTTGTAGGGTTGGCTATGCGGCCGCTGTCTCCGCCATCTCGCCCGCCGCGCGGATACTCACTACGCGGTCAAGGCGTATCTCCATGTAGTCGGTGATCAGACAGATGCCATACAGCGGCACGAAAGTCACATCCGAGATGAACAGTTTCCGTTCTTGCACTTCCCCGCGCCGATCGCGCCAGGCGACCGCACATTCCAGCCCGATGTACTGCTGAGCATCCTTGAACGACATCGTCGTATCCTCCCCGAAAGTGGTTCCTATGGGAGATTCTGCCACTGGGGGCGGAGTTGCGCACTGCGTGGAATACGGGATTTATCAGTCGCTGCTCTCCAGCGTGCGGAAGAGCGGATCCAACACTTCCGAGTATTGATGTTCGATCGCGGCGAAGGTGAGATCCAGTGCGAGCGTCCACAGCAGCATCACGGCTTTCTCGGCAGGCAGATCCAGCACATCCACGAAGAACTCTTTCATCACCTCTTCGTAGGTGCGCGCGTTCTCGACGGGCATTTCGTAGCGTTCGCTGTGGCGGCGCTGGTGCTCCCACGCCTCTTGTTGCAGTTTGTCCAGAAATTCGCGCACATTCGCAGGCGTGGCGTTGCGCAGGTTCGGTCCGAACTCGGCTTCTATTCGCTGCTTGAACTCGTCTAATCGCACGGGCACACCTCAAGATTATTGTACCTTGCGGGTAGTCATTCCCGTTTCAGGAATCGGCGCGTGCTGACGACGGCAGGAACCGCTTTGCCCCGAATCTCCACCGTGCATGGGGTGCCCACCTTCGCCTGTTGGACGGGTAGGTACACCATGCCGATACCCTGTTCCAAGGTAGGCGAGTAGACTCCGCTGGTGAGTGCGCCGACGACTTGATGATCGATTCGCACGGGGTAGCCTTCGCGAGGCACACCGCGCTCTTGCAGGCGGACGCCCATCAGCTTGCGCGTTGCGCCTGATGCCTTGAGTTGCCCAATGGCGTCCGCGCCGATATAGTCGGTGCGGTCGCTGACCAGCCAGCCCAAACCTGCTTCGAGGGGGTTCGTGTCGTCGGTGAGTTCGTGTCCGTAGAGGTGAAGCCCCGCTTCCACGCGCAGGGCGTCGCGTGCGCCCAAGCCGCAAGGTGTCGCCCCCTGCGCCAGCAACGCTTGCCAGAGGCGGACACCCATCTCGGCAGGGGCAATCAGTTCAAAGCCGTCCTCGCCTGTGTAGCCGGTGCGCGCCGCGAACAGGCGTGCGCCGTCCCACTCCACCCAAGTGGCCCCAAAACGCGGCGTCGCGCCCAGTGGATCGTTCAGGAGCTCACTTAGCTGTCGCGTCGCCTCAGGTCCCTGCACAGCGAGCATCACGGTCTGCTCGGTCTGCTCGTCAATCTCCACTGGCGTATCCCACTCCCGACGCCAGCGGTGGAACCACTGCAGGTCTTTCTGACGGTTGGCGGCGTTGAACACCATCAGGTACTCGTCGGGCGCGAGTTCGTAAAGGATGATATCGTCGACGACGCCGCCGCGCTCGTTGGTCAGCACGGTGTATTGTCCTGTCATCGGGGCGACTTTGCTGAGGTCGGAGGGAACCAGCCGTTGCAGGAACGCGCGGGCGTGGCTGCCGCGAAAGTAGGCGCGCGCCATGTGGCTCACATCGAACACACCCCAGCGTCGGCGCACGGCGAGGGTCTCGTGGATGACTCCTGCATATTGCACGGGCATCTGCCAGCCTGCGAACTCGACCATCCGACCGCCTGCCGCCAAGTGCGCCTCGTAAAGTGCAGTGCGTTGCATAGGCATTCGTTTCGGGGTGTAGGGCGCGATTCCTCCTGCCCTCTTGACGCTGAGGTGTGGAATGGGGTAAAATTGTGTGGTCGGGGCGTAGCTCAGTACGGTAGAGCGCTCCTTTCGGGTGGGAGAGGTCGGCAGTTCAAGTCTGCCCGCCCCGACCAGGCGTTCAATCCTCTTCCCAGACGAACTTCGGTTCGGGCGCGTCGCCGAAGTTGAGCTGTACCAGCGGTCGGATGAGTTGGTCTTGCATCACGCGCTCGGCGAGGTCGGCGCGCAGCGAGCGGAGCTGGGTCTGCAACACCTTCAGATGCACCTGTCCGAGCGCGAGGCTCCCCACGCGCTGTCCCTCGTCGGTGGTCAGCGTCTCGCCCAGAATGCTCTTGGCGATTTCGGCGTTGTGGTGGCTAATCGCTTGGGCGAAGCTCTCCGCGCCCGACTGCTTGAACTCTAAGGCGTCGACTTTCACCTCTTCTGGCACGATGATTGCCGTCTCTTGTTGCACCTTGTCGAGGGCGCGCAGGAGCTCCTCCTGCTGGGCAGGGGGTAGGCCGCGCTTGTAGATACCGATGAGCGTCGGTGAGGCATATTTTGCCAGGAACAGGTCCCACAGTTGCAAGATACGCTCTTTGCTGCGCCACGCGCGATAGGCGGCGCGTAAATCCGATTCGCCTGCGGGCGACTCGTAGCGTGGTTGGTAGGCGTAGACGATAAACTTCTCGCGCGGCAGGCGTCTCGGCTCGCCGCTGGGCGCGTGGAGCGTCAGCGCTTTCAGGTTCCGAAAGGCGTCCACCTCGAACTCGAACAGCGCTGGGTTCTTTGCCTTGAAGCCGCGCAGCGTCCAGTGTTCGGCGTAAGGAGGCTCGGTTCGGTAGGTGTAGAGCTTCTCCAAAATGGCGACGCCCTTAGCGAGCGCGTCGAGCGTGCGCCACAGCACGCTGAACACGCCGCCCTGCATCGTTTGGAGATTGTACAGCACAAACGCGTGGACGCGCAGGGCTTCGGGCGTGTCGTTGGCGGGTTCTAAGCGCCACGGCGCGCTCAAGACGCCCCAACGCTTGAGGTTGAAGCACGCCTTGACATGCGCATCGGTCAGCATACGGTCGTAGATGGCGTAGCCGTGCTTGGCGAGCAGGTCGTCGTCGAGGTCGGTTGTGGCGCGCACGCCGAACGTTTCGATCTCGACAGGCGCATACTCGCGCTCTAACGATAGCTTGCGTTTGCGGAATCGGAGCATTATCGCCTCCGTGTATGGGGACGCCAGCGCGTGCGCGAGTCTACATGGGCGATTTCGGTATACTACAAGAGTAATGCGTATTGTTGTTGGCGTGGATAGCGAGGGCGCATATGAGCGTGCGTTGGCGTGGATCGACGCGCTGGGGTTCGAATCGCCCCACCTGATTTTAACATCGGTCATCGAGCCGCCGCGTCCGCCGGTGGTGGGTGTGGTCGCGCCGTTTCCCGACGAGGCGTTCGCCGATACGCTGGCAGCTCAGCAGTCGGCGGCGCGCGAGCAGTTAGACGCTCTGTGTGAACAGGCACGGGCGCACGGTGCAATCGCCGAGAGCGTCACGCTCATCGGTCGGGCAAGTGCGAAACTGCTGGAGTTGGCGGACGCCCGTGAGGCGGACCTGATTGCGCTGGGCGGCACCAGCAAAGGCGCGGTGGAGGCGTTCTTCGTGGGCAGCGTCGCGCGCGCCGCGCTGACCAACGCCCGCCAGAGCCTACTGATTGCCCACACGCCACCCGACCCCGAAACGCCGCTGAACGCCGTCGTCGCCACCGACCACTCCGAGTATAACTACCGCTGTCTCGACCTGCTGCTGCAGTTCGCCCCGCGCCGCCTCCAGCGAATCGCCATCACGACCGCGTTCGACTTGGACGAGGAGACGCTGGAAGTACTCACGCGCCACGCGCCCGCCGTGCAGCAATCGGGTACCGACTGGATTATCGAACAGCTGCACGAGCGCAATCGCCAAGTGTGCGAGCGGTTGCGCCCGTTGCAAGCGGCGTGCGAATCGCTGGTGGTGGAGGGGCTGCCGATACCCTCGCTACGCGAGGCGATGCGCGAAACCCAGTCGCAGCTGCTCATCTTGGGCGCGAAGGGGCACTCGCTGATTGAACGGCTCTCGCTGGGCAGTATCTCGTACCACTTCGCAGTGGGCGAGCGGCAGAACCTGCTCATCTTGCGCGCGTCGGAGGCATGAGCAGATGCGACAGCGCATCATCGGCGTCGTCGGCAGCTCCATCGGCACCCCCGAACAGCTGCGCCTTGCCGAATCCGTCGGACGGTCGATCGCCCTGCGCGACGCTGTGCTGCTGTGTGGGGGCATGACGGGCGTGATGGCAGCCGCCGCGCGCGGCGCACAACAAGCGGGCGGACTGACTATCGGCATCCTGCCCGGCGCAAACGCCCACGAATCGCCCCCCAACGAGTTCATTCAGATACCGCTCTTCACAGGCATGCGCGAGGGGCGCAACTACCTGATTGCCTGCGCCAGCGAGGGACTCATCGCCATCGGTGGGGGCTACGGCACGCTCTCGGAAATCGCGCTCGGACTGCGCATGGGCAAGCCTGTCGTGCTTCTGGACAGTTGGCAGTTCCAAATGCACGGCGAGCCAATCGCGGTTCCGACCGCCGCCAACGCTGAGGAGGCTGTCGCCATGCTGTGGGAGCAGCTACCAGAGTAGCCGTGTCCCTCAACCGCGCAGTAGCGTCACCTCGTCCACATCGATGCTCTCGCGCAGGCGGAACATGACCGTGATGATGCCCAAGCCGACCGCGACCTCCGCCGCCGCCACGCCGAACACGAACAGCACGAACACATGCCCCGACACCTGCGCAAGCAGGTTCGTCTGATACCGCGCGAACGCCAAGAAACTCAGGTTCACCGCGTTCAGCATCAACTCGATGCACATGAAGATGACAATCGGGTTGCGCTTCACGACGACGCCAATCGCGCCCATCGTGAACAGGAACGCCGAGAGGATTAGATAAGCGTTCAAAGGCACTGCGTCCATCTCAGGAGACCCTCCTTCGCGCCAGCAGAATCGAGCCAATCACGCCCACCGTGAGCAGCGCGCCCATCAGCAGCAGCGGATACGCCCACTGCGTAAACAGCGCCAGCCCGATCACCCGCGCCGTGCCCACATCGGGACTGACCTGCGGCGTGCCCTGTATCATCAACGCCAGCGATTGGGCAACCAGCGTCGCCAGTATCCCAAAGCCGATGAGATACGCCAGCGGACGCTTGAGGTCGCGCTCGGGCGGCACTGCGTCGGGCGAGCCGAGATTCAAAAGCATAATCACGAACAGGAACAGCACCATAATCGCGCCCGCGTACACAATCACCTGCAGCGCGCCGATGAATTGCGCCGAGAGCGTGAAGTAAATCAGCGCGAGCGTGAAGAAGTTCAGCACCAGCAGCAGCGCGCTGCGCACAGGGTTGCGCGAGAACACCACGCCGCCCGCGCTTAGGATAGCTACAATCGCCAATACAAAAAACAGGAGCCGTTCGCCCACTTTATACCTCCTTTGGCTGGTAGGGTTGCGCTTCGGGCACCAGCGCGACCGTGCGCCGCTCGGGCTTGCGTGCGCCCACCGTCGCAAAATAGAGCGCGATTGCTACCGCATAGCCTATCAGCGACGGGAGCCAGCCCCAAATCACATACACCGTCAGCAGCGCGAGGTTCACCAGCCCGACGGGGATAAGGAACCGCCAACCGAGATTCATCAGCTGGTCGTAGCGCAGGCGCAGCAGCGTCGCGCGGATCCACAAAAAGCTAAAGAACAGCCCGAACAGCTTCAGCACGAACCAGAACGGGGGCATCAGTGCGCCTGTGAGCGTCGCCAGCACGCCCCAGAAACCGCCCTGCTCGCCCAACGCCTGGATTGGCGAGAAGTTAATCGGCGCGAGATACCCGCCCAAGAAGCAGGTCGTCATAATCCCGCAGATTGCCAGAATCGCGATATACTCGCCCATAAAGAAGGCGGCGAACTTCATACTGCTGTATTCGGTCTGGTAGCCCGCCACAAGCTCGCTCTCGGCTTCGGGCAGGTCGAACGGCGCACGGTTCGTCTCGGCGAGCATGCAGATGAAAAAGAGCGCGCCGCCCACCAGTCCCCACGGCGTGAAGATGAGCCAGTGATGCAAAAACGGCACAACGCCCCACAGCGGCTCGGCCTGCATCTCCACAATCGTGGTCATCCGAAAGCTGCCCGATGCCAGCACCGCCGTCGCCAGAGCAAGCCCCATACCCAGCTCGTAGCTAATCACCTGCGCCGACGCCCGCAACCCGCCCAGCAACGAATACTTATTGTTCGACGACCAGCCCGCCAGGAGCACGCCATACGCCGCCAGCGACGACATCGCCAAAAAGTAGAGCAGCCCGATGTCCACATCCGCCACAGGGGTCAGCAGGCGGTTCGGTCCCCACGGGATGGTCGCCGCTGCCACCAGCGCAGGGAACAGCGAGAGCGCGGGCGCGAGCGCCCAAATCAGCCGATCCGCGTTCGCAGGCACAATCTCCTCTTTGAAAAACAACTTCGCCGCGTCCGCCATCGGTTGGAGCAGTCCAAACGGTCCCAGTCGGTTCGGTCCAACACGATTTTGGAACCATGCCAGTGCGCGCCGTTCCAGCCAGATAACTAACGGTAGCACGCCCAGCAGAAAGCCCAGCATGATGGCGATTCGCACAATCGCCCAGCCGAAATCCGCAAGCATCATAAGCGTCGGGGATTATACCTGTTCCCGCGCTCTCGCAAGCAAGACGCGCCCCCCTGAATCGAGAGGTGTATCGTTGGAGACGCCGACGTCCAAATTCTCTTACCCAAACTTGAGAATTTTTCAGTTTTGACGGGGCAAAGCTTGACTTTTTTGAATTGCATAGGGTATCATAGGATGCATTATGAAACCGACACATCCGCAGCCGGCGCGCTGCCCGATTTGTAGCGACAAAATGATTGTGACGCAGGTTGCCTGCGAGAACTGCGGCGTTTCTATCAACGGTCAGTTCATCGCGAACCGCTTCAGCCAGCTCGACGCTGAGCATCTGCGTTTTCTGGAGGTATTCCTGCGCAATCGGGGCATGCTGGCAGGCGTGGAGCGTGAGTTGGGCATCAGCTACCCGACTGCGCGCAACAAGTTGGATGCGCTACTGCTGGCGCTGGGGCTTACCCCTGCTACGGCTGAGGATTTGAACGGTCATTTCGCCGAGCAGCGCCGTGAGGTTCTGGATTTGCTGGAGCAGGGCGCAATCACTGCGGAAGAGGCAGCACGCAAGCTGCGCCAACTGCGTTGAAGGAGGTACACACCCATGACCTACCGAAAGGAAACACTACTGCGGATTCTGAACCTGATGCAGCAAGGAACCGTGACGCCCGACGAGGCGGCGGAACTAATCGACGCGCTGTATGAAACGACGCCCGAAGCGACGCCGACCGACGACGCGCACACCAACGGCGCCAACAACCCCGCACGGGGACTGCTCGACCAAATCCTGCGCGCCGCCGAAGACGCCATGAAAGCCACAGGGCAAGCCGTGCGCAGCGTCAACTGGCAACAAATCGGACAAAGCATGCGCCAACAGACCCAGCGCGGACTCGACGAGCTGCGCAAAACCTTAGACGAACTGGAGAAAAGCGACTGGGACTTGAGGCGGTGGGGCAAATCGGAAACCAACTTCCATCAAACGATGGACCTTGCGATTGTTGGGGGGCAATCGCTGTCCATCGAACTCCCCGCAGGCAACATCCATCTCATCGGCGGTTTCGACGGGGGACGGGTCGAAGCCGACATCCGCCTGCGGGGAGCCAACCCACAACACATCGAACAGGCGAAGGCAACCTACAGCCTGACCATCGAACAGACCGAGAACGGCGTGCGCATCACCGCACCCGAACTCGACGGCGACCTGCAACAGAAAGTGAACCTACGCCTCCAACTGCCCCGACAGGTGCACCTACACGCGCGGGTCGAGCACAAAGGCAACTTCGAAATCGAAAAACTAAACGGCGACCTCGACCTGCGCACCACGCATGGCGATATCCACCTGCGCCATATCCGCGGCAACGCGAAACTGGAAGCCGTACACGGCGACACGCAGATCAGCGACCTGCAAGGCGAGCGCGTGCAGATTAACCTCATCAACGGCGACGCCTACCTGCGCGACCTGAAAGCCGAGCGCGTCGCCGTCCACGCCGCCAACGGCGATGTGGAAACCGAACGCGCCGACATCCGTGATCTCACTGTGGAAACCGTGCATGGCGATATCTCCCTCGATATGCGCACGCCGATCCAGGGCGAAGTGCGCCTCACCACTGTGAAAGGCGATATCACGGCGACGCTGCCCGACGGAAACGAGTGCCGCATCCAGATGCACACCAGCGCAGGCGAAATCGAATGCGCGCTGGAGTGCCGAGAGGTGCACAAGGACAAACACCACTACACAGGCGTTGCTGGCGACGGTAGCGGTACCCTCGCGCTGGAGACCGTTCATGGGGATGTGCGCATCCTGCTACGCGCGCACACGACGGCTTGAGCCAGCAACTCAAGGTGAGACCACATAGCCCCCGCGCTCGCGGGGGCTTTTTTTCAGGTAAACTCTACGCGATGCGCGTCGCCGTGCTGGACATCGGTTCCAACTCCACGCTCCTTCTAATAGGCGAGCGGGTGGGTTCGAGTTGGCGTACTCTGTTGGACACGGCTCGCATCACGCGCTTGGGCGAGGGCTTTAGCCCCCACAAGACGCTTCAACCCCACGCGATCGAGCGCACCGCCAGCGCGGTAGAAGAGTACCGCGCTGTCGCGGAAGCGCACGGCGTCAGCCACATGGTGGCTGTCGCGACGGCGGTTGTGCGCGAAGCGCGGAATCGGCAGGCGTTCGAGGAGGCAGTGCAGGCGATACTGCCGCCAACGGCGCAACTGATGATTCTCTCCGAAGCGGAGGAGGCGCGCTATAGCTTTCTCTCGGCGCTGCAAGACCCCGACCTGCATCGTACCGTCAGCGCCTCGCCGACGAGCTACGCCCCACTACTTGCCGTCCTCGATATCGGCGGCGGCAGTGTGGAGGTCGCGCTGGGACGCACGGCGTTGGAACACTGGTACAGTTTCCCGATGGGCGCAGGGCGCGTGCGCGAGACGCTGATGCCCAGCGACCCGCCCAGCCCGCGCGAGGTACTGAACGCCACGCGCCTGCTGGACGAGACCTTCGCCCCCCTGCGCGAGCTGCCACAACCCGACCGCGTCGTCGCCATCGGCGGCACAGGCGTGAACTTGGCGATGCTGACACTCGGACGCACGGCGTTCGACCCCGCTGCGGCGCACGGCGTGTGGTTCG
>JARJMV020000246.1 GCA_029335935.2 bacterium | reverse complement strand
CGCGGCGCCCGCTCGGGGCGCCCCCGCCGAGGCCGCCGCCGCTCCGCGCGCGGCGCGTGCCGGCGGCGGGGACCCCGACCCCGCGCGGGCGTGGTGTGGCCGCGGCGAGGACGCCGACGCTACGAGCGCATGGTGTGTCGTCGGCGAGGACGCCGACGCTACGAGTTAGGGCGGGAACGGCGCCGCGCCAGGCTGAGAATCCAGAATCGCGCATAGCCCGTCATTCCGAGCCGAAGGCAGAAATTGCTGCCTACTCAAGGCATCGCTCGAACACCCTCATTACCCCTTGAATTCCACGCACATAACGGGTATAATATCCGTTCGCTGAGGCTGAGAGTTATGGCAACCACTGCATGGATTGAGAAGGCAAAACGGAAACCGAAGTTCAAGGTGCGCAAGGTGAACCGCTGCAGTATTTGCGGTCGCTCGCGCGGCTATATCCGCTACTTCGGTATCTGCCGTATCTGCCTGCGCGAGCAGGCGCACAAAGGCGTGCTGCCCGGCGTGCGTAAATCGAGCTGGTAAGGAGGCGCAACATGATGACTGACCCGATTGCGGATATGCTCACCCGCATCCGAAACGGCGCACAGGCGCGTAAAGCGAGCGTGGAAATCCCCGGCTCGCGCCTGAAAACGCAAATCGCAGACCTATTGAAGAAAGAAGGCTTTATACGAGGCTACGAAGTGAAACAGCACGGCGTGCGCTCCACGCTGATTGTCCACCTCAAATACACCTCGCGCGGCGAATCGGTCATCCAGCACTTGGAGCGCGTCAGCAAACCCGGGCGACGCATCTACGCCCCTGTGGAGGAGCTGCGCCCAATCAAACGCGGGCTGGGCACGGCGATTGTCTCCACCTCGCAAGGGCTGCTGCCCGACCGCGAGTGCCGCAAGCGACGCATCGGCGGCGAGGTCATCTGCATCGTCTGGTAAGGAGGGCTGCTATGTCGAGAATCGGTAAACAACCCATTCCCCTGCCCAACGGCGTCGATGTGAAGGTGGAAGGCAACACCGTTCGCATCAAGGGACCTAAGGGCGAGCTGACCCATCAGCTGCCCGACGCAATCCAACTGGAGCGCGAGAACGGCACGCTGCATGTGAAGCGCGCCAACGATGAACGCTTCGCCCGCGCCCAGCACGGCTTGCAACGCACGCTAATCGCCAATATGGTGAAGGGCGTCTCTGAAGGCTTCGAGAAGACCATCGAAATTGTAGGCGTGGGCTATCGTGCCCAGATGGACGGCGCAACGCTGGTGCTGCAAATCGGCTACTCGCACCCCGTGCGCATCGAGCCGTTTCCGGGCATCACCCTCGCCGTCGAGCAAGACCCACAGACCCGCGCCACGCTCATCCAAGTGCGCGGCATCGACAAACAGCTCGTGGGACAGCAAGCGGCGAACATCCGCGCCGTGCGACCGCCCGACCCCTACAAGGGTAAGGGGCTACGCTATCGCGGCGAAGTGGTGCGACTCAAGCCTGGCAAACAGCAAGCAGGTAAAGGCAAGAAGTAAGAGGTGACCGACTATGAAGAAGACAGCACGCGAACGACGCATCACCCGCCACCAACGCATTCGGCGTAAAGTGTTCGGCACCCCCGAGCGCCCGCGCCTGTGCGTCTACCGCAGCGTGCATCACATCCACGCACAAATCATCGACGATACCATCGGACATACCTTAGCGGCGGCGTCCACCACCGACCCCACGCTACGCAACACCCTCAAAAGCACAGGCAACAAAGAGGCTGCCGCCGCCGTCGGACGCCTGATTGCGCAACGCGCCCTCGAAAAAGGCATCACACAGGTCGTGTTCGATCGCGGCGGGTTCCTGTATCAAGGGCGCGTCGCCGCTATCGCCGACGCTGCACGCGAGGCGGGACTGAAATTTTAGGAGGCTTACACCATGCGAAGAAAGCGACATAGTTATATCAATCCCGACCAGTTGAACCTGCATGTGGAGCGTGTCATCCACACGAACCGCGTGTCGAAAACGCACAAGGGCGGGCGGACGCTCAGCTTTCAGGTGATGGTGGTGGTCGGCGATACGAACGGGCATGTGGGCGTCGGGTTAGGCAAAGCGCGTCAAGTGCCCGACGCAATCCGCAAAGCCATCGAAGCGGCGCGACGCAACTTGGTGGAAGTGCCGCGCATCGGCACGACCATCCCGCACGAGGTGGAAATCGAGTATGGCTCCACGCGCTTGGTGCTGAAGCCCGCCTCGCCGGGCACGGGCGTCGTGGCAGGTAGCTCCGTGCGCGCCCTGCTGGAAGCGGCAGGCGTGAGCGATGTGCTGGCAAAACTCGTCGGCTCACGCAACCCCATCAACGCCGCTTGGGCCACCATGGAAGCCTTCCGCACGATGCATACCCCCGAAGAAATCGCCCAAGAACGCGGCGTGCCACTCAAGACGCTCACGCCCTGGTATGTGCGCAAATTCAAAGAGGTTGCGGAGGCATAAACGATGTTGAAAATCACGCTCAAACGAAGCCCTATCGGCTACGCAGAGAGCCAGAAACGCACGGTGCGCGCGCTCGGTCTGCGCAAACTCAACCAGACCGTGTATCACCGCGACGAGCCGAACATTCGCGGCATGATTGCTAAAGTGTCGCACCTGCTGCATGTAGAGACGGTTTCGGAACAGGAGGCAAATCAGCAATGATCGAGATGCATACGCTCAAGCCCACGTCGGGCAGCAAGAAACGACGCAAGCGCGTCGGGCGCGGAATCGGCTCCGGGCACGGCAAGACCGCCACACGCGGCACTAAGGGGCAAAAGGCGCGCGACACTATCCCCGCCCGATTCGAAGGCGGACAGACGCCCCTGCACCGACGACTGCCCGTGCGCACTGGGTTCCGCAATGTGAACCGCGTCGAGTACGCCGTCGTGAATATTCAAACCCTCGCCGAACGCTTCCAAGCTAATGACACCGTCACGCCCGAAATCCTCAAGCAGCGACGCATCCTGCGCAAACTCAAAGACGGCGTGAAAGTGCTGGGCGTCGGCGAAATCACCTTCCCGCTCACTGTCCACGCCCACGCGATTAGCGAAAGCGCACGCGCCAAGATCGAAGCGGCGGGCGGAACCGTGCAACTCATCGAACAGTGAGGTCGCTATGCTCAGCGTGAACTTCGTCAGCGCCCTGCAAAGCGCGTTCAAAATCCCCGAACTGCGCGCGCGTATCCTCTTCGTGTTCGCGATGTTCACGGTCTACTCCGTCGGACTGCACATCCCCATCCCAGGCGTCGACCGCGAGCAGTTAGCGCGCCTGTTTCAGGACCAGCAGCTGCTGGAGTTTCTGAATATGTTCACGGGCGGCGCGCTGCGCAAGCTCACCATTCTGGCGCTGGGGCTGAACCCCTACATCACGGCGTCGATCATCATGCAGATATTCTCCTACGCCGACCCGAAGATGCGCGAGGCGATGCGCGAAGAGGCAGGACGACGGCAGATGCAGCAGCGCACCCGACTGCTCACGATTGCTATCGCAATCGTGCAGTCCATCGGTCTGATTGCCACCTTCCGCTCCGCCAACGCATTAGACATCAGCGGCGTGCAGTATGTGCAGGTAATTATCGCGTGGACGGCGGGCGCGATGTTCTTGCTGTGGCTGGGCGAGCAGATTACCGAGAAGGGGCTGGGCAACGGCGTCTCGCTGATGATTTTCGCCAGCATCGTCGCCAGCATGCCCTACCAAATCTCGCGCACCTACGAGGCGCTTCAATCGGGCGCGATTAGCTTCGGGCAAATCTTGCTGCTGCTGGCAATCTTCGTCGCGACGGTGTGGGGCATCGTGTATGTCACCACCTCGCAACGGCGCATCCCGATTCAGCATATGCGCCGCATCGTCGGACGCCGACAGACGATGGGCAGCACTTCGTACCTGCCTATCCCTGTCAACGCCGCAGGCGTCATCCCCATCATCTTCGCGGTCTCGCTCCAACTCCTGCCCGCGACGCTCCTGCAGATGATTCCTTACAATCGCGAAGACCCCGGTCGCGTCGTGGGCTTCCTCGTGGGCATGGTGGAACTGCTCACTCCCGGCGGCGGCGTCATCGGCTCGATTCTCTACGCTGGGCTCATCTTCCTGTTCACCTACTTCTATGTGTCGGTGGTGTTCAACACCGATGAGATTGCCGAGAACTTGAAGCGTCAGGGCGCGTTTATTCAGGGGGTGCGTCCGGGCAAACCCACCTCCGACTACCTCAACGATGTGCTGACACGCATCACCTTCGCAGGCGCGGCGTTCCTCTCGTTCATTGCGCTGATGCAATACTGGGTGCCCACCATCACGCGCATCGACACGCTGACAATTGTGGGCGGTACCTCGCTGCTGATTCTGGTGGGCGTCGCCATCGACTTCTCGCGTCAGCTCCAAGCGCAGCTGGCGATGCGCCAATACGACGATCTGATGAAATAACGGGACGACGCATGCGACTGGTGTTCATCGGCGCGCCGGGCGCGGGCAAAGGCACGCAAGCAAGGCGACTGGAATCAGAAAAAGGCTGGACCGTGGTCGCGACAGGCGACCTGCTCCGCGCCGCGATTGCCGAAAACACCCCCTTGGGTCAACAGGCACAAGCCTACATCCAACGCGGCGAGCTCGTGCCCGACGAATTAGTCAACCAGCTCGTCGCGGAACGCCTCGCTACCCTCGACTCGTTCATCTTAGACGGCTATCCGCGCAATCTGGCTCAGGCGGCTATGCTGGAAACCATCCTCACCCAGCCGCTCGACGCCGTGATTTACTTCGAAATCAGCGAGGACGCGCTGATCGAGCGTCTCAGTGGGCGGCGCATCTGCCCCAAGTGCCACGCTGTGTATCACCTCACGGCAAACCCCAGTCCCCGCGGCGACCAGTGCGGTGTGTGCGAAGCGACACTCATCACTCGCGATGACGACCAGCCCGACACCGTCCGCAAACGGTTCCAAGTGTTCCGCGAGCAGACCGCGCCGCTGATTGACTATTACCGAGAGCGCGGACTACTGCACACCGTTCCCGCCGACGCCGCCCCCGATGCGGTTTACCAACGAGTGTTGAGCGTATTATGAGAATCTATCTCAAGACCCCAGAGCAGATTGCACGCATTCGCAAAGCGGGGCGTATCGCAGCGCGCGTGCTGCGCACCTGCGCCGAGGCGATTGAGCCGAACCGCACCACCGACCGCGAGTTAGACCAAATCGCCGAGCGCATGGTGCTGGAGTTGGGTGGCTTCCCTGCGTTCAAAGGCTACCGCATGTTCCCTCATGTGCTGTGCGTCTCCATCAACGAGGAGGTCGTTCACGGCTTGCCCACAGGCAGGGTGCTGCGCGAGGGCGATATCGTGACGCTCGATATCGGGGTGTACTACGAAGGCTTCTGCTGCGACACTGCGCTGACAGTGATTGTGGGGCGCGCCGACTACCAGCGGAAACGCCTCGTGCGCGTAACGGAAGAGGCGCTCCAGAAAGCGCTGGAGGCGGCGCGCGTGGGCAACACCACAGGCGACATCGGCGCCGCCGCCCAACAACACGCCGAAGCGTTCGGGTTCAAACCCGCCAAAGGCTTGGCCGGACACGGCGTGGGACGATTCGTCCACGAAATGCCCGACATCCCCAACATCGCTGAACCCAGCACAGGCGTGCAACTGCGCACAGGCATGGTGCTTGCTATCGAGCCGATGATTGTGATGGGCGAGCCTGAGGTGGAGTTCCACGAGAACGACTGGGCCATCATCACACGCGACCGCAAACCCGCCGCACACTTCGAACATACCGTCGCCATCACCGAGAACGGCGCGGACATCCTGACGCTGGAGTGAAACCGACGGGTACAATTAACTGGAGGTGATGCCATGGCGAAAACCGAAGGTAAGGATATCGAGGTCGATGGCACTGTGGTCGAGTGTCTGCCCAACACGACTTTCAAGGTGGAAGTGGAAGGCGGACACACGATTTTGGCGCATCTGTCGGGCAAAATGCGGATTAACTTCATACGCATCCTGCCCGGCGACCGCGTGAAGGTCGCCCTCTCGCCCTACGACCTCACCCGCGGGCGCATCGTGTACCGATACCGCAGCTAATCGGGCACCGCAGCGATTACCCCTTGCATAGCCTGTGCAAGGATGAGGTATAATCTGCTTTCGCGAGCGGGTATACTGATACGCCCGCACGACGGAGGCGTTAGCGATGAAAGTACGACCATCAGTGAAGAAGATGTGCGCCAAATGTAAAATCATTCGGCGCAAGCGCGTGGTTCGGGTCATCTGCGAGAACCCGAAACACAAACAGCGTCAAGGTTAGGAGGCATATCGAGTATGGCGCGTATCGCTGGAGTGGACTTACCGCGCGATCGGAAAGTGGAATACGCCCTGCCCGTGATTTTCGGCGTGGGGCTGTCCTCCGCGCGCAAGATTTTAGCGGCGACGGGCATCGATCCCAATAAGCGCGTGCGCGACCTCACGGAAGAAGAGGTCGCCAAACTGCGCGCGGAAATCGAGACGAACTACACAATTGAAGGCGACCTGCGCCGCGAGCAGCAGATGAACATCCGCCGACTCATCGAAATCGGCTGCTACCGCGGCATTCGCCACAGGCGCGGACTGCCCGTCCACGGGCAACGCACGCGCACCAACGCCCGCACCCGCAAAGGTCCGAAGAAGACCGTCAGCACGGGCAAGAAGAAGAAAGCCAAGTAATGAGGGAGACTAACGATGGCGCGTAAAGCACGAGCAGGCGCACAACCGAAGAAGGAACGCAAGAACATCGCTCAAGGCGTGGCGCACATCCACGCCACTTTCAACAACACCATCGTCTCGATTACCGATGTGAACGGGAATGTCATCTCGTGGTCGAGCGGCGGTTCGGTCGGCTTCAAAGGCACCAAGAAAGGCACGCCTTTCGCTGCACAGGTGGCGTCGGAACGCGCCGCGCGCGCCGCGATGGAACACGGACTGCGTAAAGTGGATGTGATGGTCAAAGGTCCCGGACCCGGACGCGAGACCGCCATCCGCTCGCTGCAGGCGGCAGGGCTGGAAATCCAGAGCATCAAAGATGTGACCCCCGTGCCCCACAACGGCTGCCGACCCCCCAAACGCCGTCGCGTGTAATCAAGGAGGAACTCAAGTATGTCTGTGATTTGGGATTCGAAATGTAGCATGTGCCGACGCGCGGGCGTCAAACTGTACCTCAAGGGCGACCGCTGCTACACCAAGAAGTGCGCTATCGAGCGGCGCAACTTCCCGCCCGGTCAGCACGGACCGCGCACGCGCGACCGCAAGATGAGCGAGTACGGCGAGCAGCTCCGCGAGAAACAAAAGCTGCGCCAGATGTACCACCTGCGCGAAGCACAGTTCCGCCGCTATGTGGAGAAGGCGCAACAGGCGCGCGGCGTCACGGGCGAAGTGCTGCTGCGCCAACTGGAGATGCGCCTCGACAATGTGGTGTTCCGACTGGGCTTCGCTAACTCGCGCGGACAAGCCCGACAGATGGTCTCGCATAAGTTCTTCACCGTGAACGGCAAGCGCGTGAACATCCCCTCCTATCAGGTGCGCGAGGGCGATGTGATTAGCATCCACGAGTCGAAACGCTCCACTGCGCTGGCGAAAGACGCCTTAGCCCGCGCCGCCGAGCATACGCCACCCGCATGGCTCGCCTACGACGCCAGCCAAGTGCAGGGCACAGTGCTTCACGCGCCCCAAGCCGACGAAATCGATACCAAAATCGAAATGCAGAAGATTATCGAGTTCTATAGCCGCTAAGGAGGCTGCGATTCTTTATGTCTGCGCAAGTGGTAGAAACTGAAGTACGCACTCTGGTTCTCGAGCCCAACTCCGGCAAGTTCGAGGTGGAGCCGCTGGAGCGCGGCTACGGCGTGACGCTCGGCAACGCGCTGCGCCGCGTGCTGCTCTCCTCCATTCCCGGCGCCGCGATTACCAGCGTGCGCATCGAGGGCGTCCTCAGCGAGTTCGAACCCATTCCTGGCGTGAAAGAGGACACCATCCACTTCCTGCTGAACCTGAAAAATGTCGCCATTCGCGTCCACACCTCGCAGCCGCGCGAGAAATATATGCTGCGCCTGCAGGTGCAAGGTCCTGGACGCGTGACCGCCGCCGACATCCAAGCGCCAGCCGATGTCGAGATTGTGAACCCCGAGCTCTATCTCGCGACACTGAGCGACCCCAGCGCACGCATCAACGCCGACATCACCGTCGAGTTCGGGCGCGGCTACATGCCCGCGCTCAAGCGCGAGCGTGGGCGCGGCTCCGTCGGTGAAATCCGCACCAACGCGCTGTTCAACCCCGTCACGAAGGTCAACTTCCTCGTGGAGCCGACGCTGGTGGGCGAGCGCACCGACTACGACCGCCTGATTCTGGAAGTGTGGACGAACGGCGCAGTGGAACCCGTGCAAGCCGTGTATCAAGCGGCTACCATCCTGCGCGAACAGTTCAGCCGCCTGATGACGCTCGGCAGCGACGCCCAACTCAGCGAGACCGCCGTTGTGAGCGCACCGCCCGGCGTCGATGTGCCCGACCGACCCCTCGAAGACCTCGGACTTTCCACGCGCGTGCTGAACGCCCTGCGCAGCGGCGGCATCAACACCCTCTACAAACTGCTGAGTACACCCGAACAGAAACTAAAAACCTTGCGCAACTTCGGCGAGACCGCCCAAAAAGAGGTCGAGGAAAAACTTAGCTCGATGGGGCTAAGCCTGACGAAGTCTGGAAGGAGGCGAGTATGAATCACGGAGCTGGCTATCGCAAATTAGGACGCCCGAGCGACCACCGAATGCATCTGCTGCGCAATCAGGTGCGCTCGCTGCTCATCCACGAACGGATTGTGACCACCGTGACGCGCGCGAAAGAGACGCGCCGTCTCGCCGAGAAGATGATTACTCTGGGCAAGCAGAACACGCTGCACGCCCGCCGACAGGCGCGCGCGTTCCTGCGCGACGAGAGCCTGGTCAAACATCTCTTTGACAATATCGCGCCACGCTATCGCGACCGACAAGGCGGCTACACCCGTATCGTGCGCGTGGGCACACGACGCGGCGACGCAGTGGAGACCGCCCTGCTGGAACTCGTCGAGTAGCGCATGCGCAACCTGCGCCTGCAGGTGGAATATGACGGAACCGACTTTCACGGCTTCGCTCGCCAGCACGGCATGCGTACCGTGCAAGGCGTGCTGGAACACACCCTGCAGGCGACGCTCAAC
Source organism: bacterium (assembly GCA_029335935.2). Classification (GTDB taxonomy): domain Bacteria; phylum Armatimonadota; class Fimbriimonadia; order Fimbriimonadales; family GBS-DC; genus GBS-DC. The sequence continues at coordinate 9,079 of JARJMV020000246.1, read as the reverse complement.
GAACCTATCGAGGTCTTCGGCGCCAGCCGAACCGACGCAGGCGTCCACGCACGCGGGCAGGTGGTGAACTACTTCACCAGCCGACCCATCCCAATCGAGCGATTGACCGAAATCCTCAATCGACGCCTGCCCATCGACCTGAAAGTGCAGCACGCGCAGGAGGTGCGCGCGAACTTCCATGCGCGGCTCTCGGCGAAAAGCCGCCTGTACCGCTACACCATCTATACAGGCGCACACCCATCCGTGTGGAAACTGCGCTACGCTTGGCACTATCCGCGCCAGTTGGACATCACGGCGATGCAAACAGCGCTGGAGCAAATCTTGGGTGAACACGACTTTCGCCCCTTCTCGGTCAAGATACCGAGCGAGCAAAACACGGTGCGCACGCTCTACCGCGGCGCAGTGCTGCCCACGCGCGATGGGGTGCGCATCGAACTGGAAGCGAACGGATTCCTGCGCGGGATGGTGCGCCTGATTGTCGGCGAGCTGGCGCGCGTCGGCGAGGGCAAGCAAAGCGTGGATACCCTGCGCGAGCGGCTCGAACAGCGCACCCAAGCCACCCACATGGCGCCTGCCGCAGGACTGTGCCTGATTCGGGTAAAATATAAACTGTAGTCGAAGGAGGCAATCGTTATGTTGCAGCGAACCTATACGATGAAGAAAAACGAAATCCAACGCACTTGGTGGGTCGTCGACGCGGCAGGTAAGCCCGTCGGACGAGTCGCCGCCCAAGTGGCGCGCCTGCTGCAAGGCAAACACAAGCCCACCTACACGCCCCATATGGATATGGGCGACCATGTAATTATCCTGAACGCGGACAAGGCAATCTTCACAGGCAATAAAATGGAGGAGGTCATCTACCACCACACGATGCACCCTGGCGGGCTGCGCGCCTACACGCGCCGCAAGGTGATGACCGAGAAGCCCGAAAAGATGGTCGCGCGCGTGGTGAGCCGCATGCTGCCCAAGAACAAACTGCGCGCGCGCATGCTGAAGCGGCTGCGCGTGTTTCAAGGCGCAGAACACCCCCACGCCGCGCAGCAGCCTCAAATCTATCAACTGTAAGGAGTGAACACTATGGAACAGATTCGCTACTACGGCACAGGACGGCGGAAGACCGCTTCAGCGCGCGTGTGGCTGATGCCCGGCGAGGGCAAAATCATCATCAACGGACGCGAAGCGCCTGAGTATCTGCGCCGACCTATCCTGGAGCGCATCGTGACGCAGCCCATGCGACTGCTCGGCATCGAGGGTCAGTACGACATCAAAGCGACCGTGCGCGGCGGCGGGTTGTCGGGTCAGGCGGGCGCGATTCGGCACGGCGTCGCACGCGCCCTGCTGCAGGTCAACCCCGAATATCGCGCCGTGCTGAAACAGAACGGACTGCTCACGCGCGACGCCCGCGAGAAAGAGCGCAAGAAGTACGGACGCCACGGCGCACGACGCGGATTCCAGTTCGTGAAGCGCTAATAATCGTGTCCGTGTCCATCGCTTGGATGAAAGTCCAAGCCTCGTGAGGACGATGCGCATACTCTTGGTCGGCGGCGGCGGGCGTGAACACGCGCTGGCGTGGAAGCTACGCCAGAGCGCACATCTCGACACACTCTACGCCGCCCCCGGCAACGCAGGCATCGCCGAACTGGCGGAGTGCGTCCCCATCGCGCCCAAGGCTATCCCCGAACTTGTCCAATTCGCGCTGCAAAACGCCATCGAGTTAGTGATGGTGGGTCCCGAAGCGCCCCTGATTGGGGGGGTGGCGGACGCCATGCGCGAGGCGAATATCCCCTGCTTCGGTCCCTCGCGCGCAGCGGCGCAACTGGAAGGCAGCAAAGCCTTCGCCAAGCAACTGATGGCGCAGACGAATACCCCCACTGCCCCGTTCGCCGTGTTTGACGACCCCGACGCCGCGCGCGCCTACCTGCAGGAACGCTTCCTCGAGCGACCGTGCGTGGTCAAAGCCGACGGCGAAGCGCTCGGTAAGGGCGTGTTCGTCTGCGAGACGCTCCGCGATGCGCAGGACGCGGTGGAGTTCCTGATGGTGGAGCGCGGGCTGGGCGAGGCTGGCGCGCGAATCGTCATCGAGGATCGCCTCTACGGACGCGAAATGTCGCTCTTATGCCTCACCGATGGGCAGACGGCGCAGCCGATGCCGCCCGTGCGCGACTACAAACGCGCCCTGGACGGCGACCGCGGTCCCAACACGGGCGGCATGGGCTGCTACACGCCGCTCCCCGACGCCACACCCGAACTAATCAACGCCGCCATGCGCCAAATCGTGGGCCCTGTAATCAACGCGATGGCGCAGCGCGGCACACCGTATCAAGGCGTGTTGTACGCTGGGCTAATCCTCCAAGACCATCAGCCCTATACGCTGGAGTTCAACTGTCGGTTCGGCGACCCCGAAACTCAAGTGCTGATGCCCCTGCTGGAGAGCGACTTGGTGGAGCTGGCGACCGCTGTTGTGGCAGGCAAACTGCACGAGACGCCGATGCGCTTCGGCAAGCGCGCCGCCGTGTGCCTCGTGCTGGCGTCGGGCGGCTACCCCGGCGAATATCGCACAGGCTTGCCAATCGAAGGGCTGGAACAGGCGCGCTCGCAGCAAGAGGTGCTCATCTTCCACGCAGGCACACGCGCCGAGAACGGGCGAATCGTCACGGCAGGCGGGCGCGTGCTGAATATCGTCGGGCTGGGCGACACCCTCGCGCAAGCCCGCGAGAACGCCTATCGCGCCTTGCAACAGATCCACTTCGAGGGTATGCACTATCGCGAGGACATCGGCTCTAACACATCCATAACATCTTGAACGGGTAGACTTATAGCGAGGATTTCTTGCCCGTGAAAGGACTACACCGACTCGGATGGTTCCCGCTTGTGACGCTACTAATTGCGTATGCAGGCGCGACGGAGGTCAGCATCCTGAGCTGGAATATCGCGCGCGCGGTCGGCGCGAACAACCCGCGCAGTGCGCAAGCCCCATTCGTTGCGAAAACAATCAATCATCTAAGCCCCGATGTGATTATCCTGCAGGAGGTGGGCGGCGATACCCGCACCAGCTGGAACGCCCTCAACCAGGAGAGCGCGCTGGACAACTTCGTGCGCAACAACCTCAGCTATCTGGGCGCGAACCCGCAACGCAACCGCGACTACTTCCTGTATGTGAACCGATTGAGCGACGGCTACATCAGCAACGCGATTATCAGCCGCTACCCGTTCCTGACGATAACCGATGTGTCGATAGGCGCGCCCAATCGTGGGCTGACGATGGGGCTCATCGATATCCCCGGCACGAACGGCTTAGGCGTCTTCGGCGTGCATTTCGATTCGGGCGCGGACAACACCAGCAGCGCGAACCGCCAGACCAACGCCGAGAACACGCGCAACCGCGTGAGAGATTGGCGCATCCGCAACCGTCGCTCGGCGTACCTGCTGGGCGGCGATTTGAACGAGAACGAAGACCCCGACCTGTCGCGCGTCTACTCAGGCGCGACCTTGCCCGACGGACGCCCCTACGCGCCGATTAGCACTGTGCAGCAAGCGCGCCTACGCGATCCACTGCCTGTGGATGGGTTAGGGGGCAAACGCACATGGCGTATCGCCACAACGGGCAACCCCACCCGACGCTATGACTATCTGATGGTCTCCCCCACCGAACTGGGGCGCGACAGGGTTAATGTGCTACAGGCGTCAGTCTTCAACACGCGCCGTTTCCCATCGGGGCAGCTGCCTGAAGGTTTTGAGATAACCGATAGCCCGAACGCTTCCGACCACGCCGCCCTGTATCTGCGCATTCGCATTGATCAGTGGCGTTCTTACGGCTCTGGCGGCGGCTATTGGGTTCCCGAACCGAGCCCGCTCACAGCAATCCTCGTGTTCGCTTTCGGAGGCGCACTGGCGGCGCGAAGAAAATCGTAGCGCCTAACTAATTACAACAGTTCCCCATGCTGCGCAGCAGGGGGAACTCTACCAGACTCTGCTCATTCAGCGACTTAGCCGCGACACCCGCACCCGCCGCAGCCTGCGCCGGGCGCGCCCATCTCGTCTTCCGTCTGGAACGAAGAGCCGCACCCGCAACTGCTGATAGCGTTCGGGTTGTCGATCTTGAAGCCGCCGCCGAACATATCCTCTACATAGTCGATGCACGAACCGTCCATGTAGCGGATGCTCAAGCTGTCCACATAGATACGCACCCCGTGCGAATCGAACACCATATCCGTCTCTTCAGGTTGCGAGTCGTCGATAGCCATTTGATACTGCAACCCGCTGCAGCCGCCGCCTGCTACCCAGACGCGCAACCCGGCGTCTTGGATGCCCGACTCTTCCAACAGCGTCTTCAACTCTTGCGCCGCGCGCTCCGACAAGGTGATAGCCATAGCGTACAGTCCTCCAATATAGTGGGATTATACCCGAAAATGAGTCCCAAATGCAATACAGATGTGGAACAACCGCTATAGCGGTGCGTATTAGGAGGTTACGATGCGCTGGATACGCGGCATGAGTTTAGTGGAGTTGTTGTCGTTAGCGGTGATGAGTGTGGCTGTGTTAGCGGCGTTCACGCCGCGGATTGCGCCCCATCTACCGCGCGACCCCGAAGCGCGATTGCGGATCACGCTCGCCGAGACGCGCAACGCGCTGTTGGTCTTCTACCACGATACGGGGGTCTACCCAGTAGACCTGAGCGATTTGACAGTGGCAGAGCCGCCTCGAATCGGTCTCGACCGTTGGGGGCGACCTTCGTTGATGAATCCCGACTACTATAATGGTCCTTACCTGCGCGAGGTTCCCAAGTGTCCCATTTCTGGGGAGCCGTTGGAGTATTATTGCGACCCGAAGACGGGCGCGATGAAGGTGCGTTCTCCTGCAGCGGGCGTGGGCAGCGACGGGCGTCCCTATCGCGCGTGGTAGTGGACTTGGGCGCGTTGCCACAGGCGGCGCGCCCAGACGATGCCTATGCCCAGCCCCAGTAGCGCGCCAAGCCATAAACCCAGCTCCTGTCCCATCGCAAAGCCTATCCCGCCGAACAGCGCGGTGGGCAACCCCAGCGCGAAGAGATAGACCGCCCACAAACCCACCACCATCCCTATCACCATCCCCACCATCGCGCCTGGGATGCAGCCGATGATGCCAAACGGCAGCCCCAAGATAAACCCTACGACCAGCCCCAGTCCTGCGACCAGCCCCGATAGCGCCTGCGCCCACGGGGGCAGCCCGCGCGTGGACGCCTGCACACGGTAGATCCGTTGTTGATAGCCTGCGCGCATCTGCATATACGGGTCGTTCGGCTGCGCACGCGGCGTCGCTGCGACTGTCCCTCGCTTCGCCACACCGTTGGACAGCTGCGGCGTGCGCAGGCGGTCGTACAGTCGGCGCGAGTCGGGGTTGCTCAGCACCTCGTAGGCGGTGTTGATGCGCTTCATCCGTTCCTCGTACTCGGCGGTGCGCCCTGCAGGCGCGCGGTCAGGATGATAGCGTCGCACCAACGCCAGATAGGCTTGACGGATGACCTCCGCCGAGGCGTTCGGGGCGACCCCCAACTCGCGATAGGCGTCCAGTTTCGGGTCGATACGCATCACTCCAATTGTACACTCGAACGGCTCTGCAGCGCGGATTGGACGGACTGGATAGACGCGAGGCTGAGCGCGTCGATATGGTCAGGGGCGTTGAGAATCGCTTCATAGCCCAGTCCGCTGAGTTCCGCCCACGCCAGCGTCGCTGTGAACGCCGTGAGATTGAGCCGTAGGCGCGCCCATTCGCCGTGCAGCAGCGCACGGGCGCGTTCTAACTCGCTTGCGTGGATGGGCGCGCTGAGCGACTCGCGCAGCTGCTCCATCGGCGCGGGCGCTTTGCCCCTCTGAACCCATCCGATGCCTGCTATCGCGTCTTTCAGCAGAAAGGTCTCCACGCGCAGGTCGTAGCCCACGCCGTGCGCCTCGCGCGTCGCTTGGAACAGCCGTGAACGCTTGCCCTCGCCCAGAACCGCCTGCCAAGCGCGCAGCGCATGATACTGTGTGGGGCTTTCCAGCCGTGTTATCCAGCCATAGCCACTGTAGGCGATCCCGCGCGTGTCGGTCAGCGCGGCAAGCTGCAGCCCAGCGCTGGTGAGATTCTGTTCGGTCGGGGGCGTGGGGAAACGCTCCCACCCTTCACTGAAGAGTTGGCGCGCCCAATCGGTCAGCGTCTCGAGGCGCATGTTGCCTGCCAACACGAGGACGATATTCTCGGGGCGATAGCAGGCGTGGTAGTAGGCGCGAACATCGCTGAGCGAAACGCCCTCGAGCTCCGCCTCCGTCGCGTAGAGGTTGAGCAACCGTGCGCTGAATCGCCATGCGTGCGCTCCTTCGGGGTAGATGCGGTCGTACTGCGCTTGGCGTAGCGCGCGGTGGTGCGCCTCGAAAGTGAACTCCGCCCGCAGCAGCGCCTCTTTCAGGAGCGACAGCACATTCACTACGGCGTCGCGTCGCGCGTGGGCGGTAATCAGCGCGCCAGCAGGGGTCCACTCAATGCGCAAGCTGCCGCCAGAGCGCGCTATCCGTGCGGCGAGCGTGCGTTCGGTCTCGTTGTGCGTCGCGCCGAACAGCATCCGCGCCGTAATCTCGCCTACCGCCGCCGAGAAACGCCCGCGCGGATGCCCTACCGCCGCCTGAATCACCACTCCATCTGCCTCTGGCGCGTCCAGCGCAATCACGCGCAAGCCGTTAGCAAGGCGTAGGCGTATGGCAGGTATCGCCTGCTGTGTGGGGTTGCGCGGAGCCTCCTTGCCTGTCGGTAAAGGCGCGGCAGGGGCGATTGCGCGTCGGGCTGGGGCGTCGCTCTCGTCGGCGTCGCGCAGTTGAAGCGTCGCTAACTGTTCCACCTGCTCTATGGGCAGTTCGCGTAGGCGTAGGGCATACTCTTCAGGCGAGAGAGGGATGCGCAGCCCAGCACACAGCCCATGCCAGCGCGCCCGCTCCAGAGGGTTACGCATCGTCGCCTCGTGGCGGGCGAGTGTTAGGGCGCGCGCCTGCTCCAACGCCGCGCGCGCGTCGCCGTCGGCGACCTGCTGCAACGCGCGACGCCAGCGCTGTTGAACCTGCGCTTGCCAATCGTCCGTCGGCGTCACGGGCGGGAGCGCATAGAGCGCAATCAAACTGCCTTGCAAGCGTGGCAAATACTCGCTGTGGAGCCGGCCGAAAGGCAGCGTCCCCTCGCCTTCGTAGAGCAAACCTCGATACGGCTCGGCAAGCGCAACGCGCAAGAGCTCTGCACACAACCAGCCGTTCACATCGGTTGCAGGCGGCGTGTGCAGCCCCAACGCGAGGCACTCGCCCGCCGACGCCTCCACCATCCCCCAAGCGCGAGTTGAGGGGCGAGGCGGAGTTTCCAACGCTGTGGGGGGCGACGCACGGGCGAGGGCCGGCTGCGCAAATACCTGCTCCACCACGCGCAGCGCGTCCGCCCACTCCACCGCACCCACCAGCACGATGGTCATCCGGTCGGGGCGGTAGTGCGCTTCGTGGAACGCGCGAACCGCCTGCAGCTCTAATTGCTTCAGTGTATCCCGATTGCCCAGCAGCGGCAGCGCGTAGGAGTGCGCCTCAAACGCCTTTGCGAACAGCGCGTAGCGTGCGGGGCGTATCGGGTCGGCGTAGTGAAGCGCGTATTCGTCGTTGAGAATGATACGGCGTTCCTTATCCAGTTCGGTTTCGGGCAGGGCAGGGCGCAGCAGACACTGCAGCAGTGTGTGGAGGGGGGGCTGCCAGCGGTCGGGAAGCACGCTCGCACGATAGCGCGTCCAGTCGCGTTCGGTGAAGGCGTCCAGAACGCCGCCCGCGCGTTCGAACGCCTCGTCCAACGCGCCGTTCGGCGACTTGAAGATGAGATGCTCCAGTAGGTGCGTTACGCCTGAGGTTTCAGGCGTCTCATCGGCGACGCCCGCGCGTATCCACACCTCAATCGCCGTGAGGGGCGCGTGTGGGAGCGTCTCCACAATCAGCTGCGCGCCGTTTGCGAGTTGTGCACGGTGTGGGGTAGAGGTACAAAAGCTCGCTGCTACCCCGCCAACAATCCAGCACGCGCAGATTACCCCACGCAGCACTGTGCGCAGATACTCTTGGGTGCAATCCTTGCAGGAGCGCGTAGAGGGGACGCGCCTCGTCACGGCTTGTTCCACTGCTGGCTCTTTTCGCGTGCTTCGCTCCACGCCTGCTGATAGAGCCGCTCGCGCTCGGCTTGGCTGGGGGATTTGCCAGTAGCGTAGTACCATGCGGCGGCGCGCCCGACCGTGAGCGTGCCCGCGTAGGCGACCATCCCCTTGACCACCATGCCGACACCGCCAGGCACAAGACCGACCAGCTGCCGTGCGGCGGCGCGCCATCCGAACGCGGCACCCAGTACGCTCGCCATCTCAGGCATTCGCTGCTTCCAATCAGGCGCTTTGCCGAACGCCGCCGCCACACGCAACACCATCAGCAACTGGTTTTTGGTCAGTAACACCATGTCTGCCACAGCCGCTGGCGGCGCGAGCAGCCCCAGCAGCGGAAACACCGACGGCAACGCCGACATCATCGCCAGCCCAGCGTTCAGCGACGCCACATCCTCCACCAAACGATTAACCACGACCTCACGCGTGCCCGGCAACACCCGCGCCAGCGCAATCAGCGGGAACTCGTGCCTCTGGAAGTGGTCGACCAATGCCTCAATCGCGTCTTGGGGCACTTCCAAAGCATCGCACCCCAGCACGAAGTCGTACTCCTCGCTCACCGGCGCGTTGAAACGCTTCACATATTCGGCAGCCGTCTGCAGTTGGAGAGGCGTAGCGCCTGCCATCAACACACGCCACACCGCCTCCACACGGTCTGGATGACCCACCAGCGCGATACGGAACGGCGTGAGCAACTCGCGCTCCACTTGCTTCGGCGACAACTCCTTCGCGATGTTCCACCAGTGCGTCAATTGACCCATTCTCTGTCGTATCATCGTGTCCCCCTAAGGTATACTTTAATAGCATACCCCATCTGAGCTTGGGAGGCAACACGATGGCGTTTACAGTGAGCGACTTTGAAGACCTACTCCAGATACTCAACGAAAACCCAGAGTGGCGGGA
>JARJMV020000179.1 GCA_029335935.2 bacterium | reverse complement strand
TTGTCGGACTATGTTGAATCGTGGCGTAATTTGCCCGTTTTTTGCAGTATAATTAGTGGGGGAAACGCGGATGTCGCTCGCGACGCTACTGGAGTGGTGGAACTTTATCTTCGCGCTGCCGCTGGCTGTGGGAGGCGTGCTTCTGCTGGGGCTGGCGATGTCGGGGCTAATAGACCTAAGCGATGGGGACGGCGAGGTGGAAGCATCGGACGCCGAAGCAGCCGATACAGACGCCGCTGAGGCAGCTGAATCCGACAGCGCGGAGACCAACGACGAAGTGGGCAAGCACGCGCCTGTCAAGACGCCCTACAGTAGCCATGACCACCACGCCGACGCCGAGAAACCGCTCTGGCTCAAGTGCCTGAACCTGTTCGGCATCGGCATGGGGCTACCCCTCTCGATGGCGGTTCCGCTGCTGATGATGATTTGGGGCGCGGTGGGGCTGATTGGCAACGGTATTTTCGGACCGCTGCTCAAGGTTCCCCCGCTCTACGCGCCGCTGTCGGGCATCGTGGCGCTGGTTTCGATGGCGCTGATTGGGCGCACGGCAGGGCTAACGGTTCGGCGTATCTTGCGCGAGGACGCATCGCCTATCGTCGACAAGTACGGTCTTGTGGGCGCGACGGGACGCGCGGTGTACGAAATCACGCACGAAGGCGGCGTGGCGCATGTGCGCGACCGCTACGGCAACCTGCACCGCATCGTCTGCCGCGCTGCGCCTGGCGAACCCACCATCCCCGCCGATACGCCTATCCTCGTCGCCCGCTATGACGAGCAAACCCACCTCTACTGGGTCGAGCGCAATCCGCTGGAACTACCCGACCATGCGCCTGAGGTACAATCCTCAGTGCACCAAACCCAACACATCGGGGGACACACTATCGACGGAGGTTAAACGATGCATAGTTGGTTTATTCTGATTGGCTTGGCGCTGATGATGCTTGCTGGGTTCGGCGGTAGCATACTCGGTGCCGCGTGGGGACCATTTCAACAAGTCGTTTCGGCGGCTGTGGGAGCCGGGCTGCTGGTCATCGGGTTCATCTTCCTGATGATTTCCAAGTTCTATGTGCGCCCCTCGGCGAACATGGCGTATGTGCGCACGGGGTTCGGGGGACGGCGCGTGGTGCTGGACAGCGGCGCGCTGGTGTTTCCGTACCTGCACACTCTGGTGCCCGTGTCGCTGGAGACCATGAAACTCGAAGTGGAGCGCAAAGGACCCGATGCGCTGATCACCCGCGACAACTTGCGCGTGGATGTGAAAGCCGAGTTCTACATCAAGGTACAACCCGAAGTGGACGCGATACTCAACGCCGCACGCTCGCTGGGCGATAAATCGGTCAACGCGCAGTCGGTCTCGCAACTGGTGTTCGAGAAGCTCGTCTCCGCGCTGCGCAGCGTGGCGGCGACAAAAGACCTTGTGGAAATCCACGCCCAGCGCGATGCCTTCGCCAGCGGCGTGCAACAACTCGTGCGCTCCGACCTCGAACAGAACGGACTGACCCTCGAATCGGTGACCATCTCACGCTTAGACCAGACCTCGCAAGAGCTCCTCTCGGACAACAACATCTTCGACGCGCAGGGCAAGCGCAAGATTACCGAGATTACGCAAGCCGCGCTGGTGGAGCGCAACCGCCTTGAACAGGAAGCTCGGCGCGAAATCACGCTCAAGAACGTCGAGACTCAGAAAGAGATACTGGACTTGGAGCGTCAACGCGCCGAGGCGGAAGCCGCCCAAGAGGCCGAAGTCGCCAAAGTGCAGGCGGAGAAGAAGCGCGAGGCAGACACCTACCGCATCGAGCAGGAACGCCAAGTGCAAGAGGCGCAAATCCAGCAAGAGCAAGCCGTGCGCGTCGCCGCTATCGAGCGCGACCGACTGCTCCTGCTCAAACAGCAAGACCTGCAAAAAACCGACATCGACCGCGAGAAGGCGGTGGAGCTTGCGCAGCGTGAAAAAGAGATTGCCGTCGCGGAAGCGGAACGCCAACGCGCGGAAGCCGAAAAGCAGGCGTTGGAAGCGCAAGCCGAGCGCGAACGCGCCAAACAGCAGATTATCACCGTCGAGCAGCTCGCCGCCGCTGAACGCGAGGCGCAAGCCAAACTCATCGCCGCCAAACAGCAGATCGAGCAGGAGCGCATCAAGCGTGAGACCGATGTGCAGGTGGCGGCGTTCGCCGAAGTGAAGCAGGCAGAGGCGCAAAAGCAAGCCGCCGAACTGGAAGCCGAAGCGACGCTCACCCGCGCACAAGCCGACGCCAAAGCCCGCGAGCTGCAAGCACAGGGCGAAACCGCCGTAAAGATGGTCGATGTGAACATTGCTCGTGAGCAGGTGGAGGTCGAACGCGCCCGCGTGGAGGTGGAACGCCAAGCGCTGGAGTACCGCCAGACCTACAGCGAAGCCGCGCTCAAGTACGAACTCGAAAAGCTTCGCATCGAGGCGCAGCGCGATGTGCAGGTCGAGCTGGCGCGCTCAATTGGCGAGTTCATGAGCCGCGGCACGATGAACATCTTCGGCGACCCCGAAACGCTTGCCCGCATGACCGAGCAGTATGCCAAAGGCTTGGGGCTGGGGATGGCAGTGGATGGCGCGCTGTCGGGGCTGCAGGCGCTGGGCGATGGGAACGGCAAACTCGGCGAGATGGCGCAGCAGCTGATGACCATCGCGCAGCGCATGGGCGCAGTACGCTTGCAATCGCAAACCGACGCTGCAACGCCTGCCGAGACCCAGAAAGACTAAGCCCTAACGGTGCAACGCCATTCGTGGCGTCGGTGTCCCCGCCGACGCCTACGCTTGGACAGGAATGTCCAAGCCACGACAATCGTA
>JARJMV020000157.1 GCA_029335935.2 bacterium | reverse complement strand
AACGCAAGCACGGCGGCTCCGCCCAGATGGTCGCCGAGCCGCTGAACGCAATCCAAGAGTTAGAGATATTGCAGCAGATTCTCGACGCCGCCATCGACGCCGATAGCTGGAAAGCGTTCCGAGAAGCGGTGCAGGTATACTTGCCCCTCAGCGAGGAGTGAGCATGTCGGAGATACTGATTACGCCCGAAGGCTACGAACGGCTCAAACGCGAACTGGAGGAGCTCAAGACTGTCAAGCGGCGCGAGATTGTGGAGCGTATCAAAGCCGCTCGCGCGCTGGGCGACCTGAGCGAGAACTTCGATTACCAAGACGCGAAGCGTCAACAGGCGTTTCTGGAAGGGCGCATCAAGGACTTAGAGACCGTGCTGAGCCGCGCGACGGTGGTACCGCGCCCCGACAACGCAGGCGAAATCGTGCATTTGGGCAGTAAGGTCACGCTCCACGATTTGGAAACAGGCAAAGAACGCACCATCGCTATCGTGGGTTCATTTGAGGCAGACCCCCTGCAAGACCTGATTTCTATCCTCTCGCCTCTGGGCGAAGCGCTGCTGGGCAAAGCGGCGGGTGAGGATATCGTCGTCAACACCCCCAAAGGCGAGGTGCACTACCGCATCACGCGAATCGAGTAGCAGGAAGAGCGCGCCCTGTGTGGAACTACTCCTCAGGAGAACTGCTATGGCACGGGTAACTTTGCTGATTGGCTTAACGAATGGGCAAGAGATTGACTGCCCTATCAACTCGCGCGACGAGGCGACACAGGTGATTGAGGAGCTGCGCCGCTCGGACGACTTGGTGAATCTGCCTGGCATCTGCTTCATCCGCGCGTCGGGCTCGTCGGAGTTGGGCGCACGCGGCGTGGTAGCGGTACACCCTCAACAGGTAGTCTACACCCAAATCTTAGGCGTCGACGAGTGAGGCTCACTCCTCACGCAAGTAGTCCAGCACCTGTTGCGCCAGCTTGCGCGTCATGGTCGGTACGGAGGCGAGCTCCTCAAGGCTCGCTGCGCGTATGCGATCAATGGAGCCGAACAGACGCAGCAGCATCCGCTTGCGCCGAGGGCCGACGCCGGGAATCTCATCCAAAGGCGACTTGACGGCGCGCTGCTCGCGCAACTTGCGGTGATAGCTGACTGCGAAGCGGTGCGCCTCGTCGCGTACGCGCTGCAGCAGCTGCAACGCCTTGCTGTAGCGCGGCAGCTCTAACGGCTCATCCGCATCGGGCAAAATGATTAGCTCATGTCGCTTGGCAAGCCCGACGGCGGGGATTTGGAAGCCGAGCGCGTGGATTACCTCCAGTGCAGCGTTCAGCTGACCCTTGCCGCCATCGATGAGCATCAGGTCGGGCAAGGTGCGCCACTTCTCGTCGCCCGACAACGCCTCGCGCAGCCGACGGGTAATCACCTCGCGCATCATGGCGAAATCGTCGGGGCTTTCGGGATGCCACCGAATGCGGAACCGCCGATAGTCCGATTTCTTTGGCTGCCCGCCCTCAAAGACCACCATGCTGCCCACAGGCGCGACGCCCTGAATGTTGGAGATATCGAACGCCTCGATGCGTTGAGGCGGGTTGGGCAGGTTCAGGGTTTCTTGCAGCTCCAGAATCGCCGTCTCCAGCCATTCGTTTTTGAGTTCGAGCTCTTGGCGCAGGCTTTGGAGGGCGAGTTCGGCGTTGTGCGCCGCCAGCTCCAGCAGCTGGGCGTCCTCGCCCCGGTGGGGCACGCGAATCTCCACCCCCGCGCCCCGCTTCTGACGCAGCCACTGCGCGATAATCCGCGCCTCCGTAATCTCGTAAGGCAGTAAGATTTTGTCGGGCACTTCGGCGGCGTCTTGATAATACTGTTTCAGAAACTCATTCATAATGGCGTTGGGGTTCTCCTCCGCGCCTTCGGTGAGGAAGAAGTTGCGTTGTCCGAGCAGTTTGCCGTTGCGCACGAAGAACATCTGCACGCATGCGCCGCGCTCGTCCTTGACTAAGGCAATCACATCCTCGTTCACGCCGCTGGGCTGCACGACCTTCTGGCGCTGGAGCACCTCCTGCAGTGCGTGGATTTGGTCGCGCAGTTTAGCGGCGCGCTCGAACTCCAACTGCTCGGCAGCTTGCTCCATCTGCGCGGTCAGCTGGGCGATGAGATCGTCGCCCTTGCCCTCCAAAAACAGCGCGACCTGCTGCACAATCTGGCGGTACTCATCGGGGGTGGATAGCCCCGCACACGGCGCGAGGCAACGCCCCATATGATAATACAGGCACGGACGCTGTTTCGGCTCGCCGTTCCACACCTTGCCGCACGGAATCAGAGGAAAAGTGCGATGTAGCAACTGATGGGTGCCCCATACCGCGCCTGAGTTCGCGAACGGACCGAAATAGCGACTGCCGTCCTGACGCACGCGGCGCGTCACCAGCAGGCGCGGGAACTTCTCGCGCATCGTCAGGCATAGGTAAGGGTAAGACTTGTCGTCGCGCATCAGCACATTGTAGGGCGGGCGATGCTTCTTGATGAGATTGCACTCCAATATCAACGCCTCAAGTTCTGTGTCGGTGACAATCCATTCCAGGTCGGCAATCCTGCGCACCATGCGAGCGGTCTTGGGGGTATGCTGTGTTGATTTTTGGAAGTACGAGCGCACGCGCTGACGCAGGCTGACCGCTTTGCCTACATACAGCACAGCCCCCTGCGCGTCCTTGAAGATATAACAGCCTGGCTGCTTCGGTAGGGTTTTGAGCTTCGCCTGAAGGTCGGTTGTCATCGCGAATATTTTACCTGCGCGCCGAAGTTGGTACAATATAGGCGAGGTGAGTGATGCGGCGTGGCAACTGCGGTTGGGCGAGGCGTCATATGTGGCGCTATTTAGATAAGACACTGCCTGCGCCTGTATCGCGGCAGGTGGAGGCGCACTTGACGGTGTGTATCCCGTGCCGCGCGGAGTTTGCGCAAGCACAGGAGGCGTTGGAAGCGTTGCGCGCAGGCAAGCCGCTTACCCCAGAACAGCAGCGACTGCTGAAACGCTCGGGCGGCGCGCCTACACTCAAACGCGCATTCGCCGTCGCTGTATTGGCGCTATTGGTGGGCGTGGGAGCGTATTTGTGGCAGATACCGAGCAACGCGCTGCTCACTCGTCTGACCGAGCGGGGCGTTGCGCCGACGCCTGCACCGGAACAGTTGGATACCCTACCCGCTGCGTCGCAGCCGATGGACGATGCTGGCGCGATTGCCAAGTTCAAACTGGAGCCGTTGAATATCGAATAGGCGTTGCGCCCTGCGCCGCCGCCCACAGAAACGCCCAAACCGCCCGCGCCGAAGGTGGAAGCAAAGCCCCGCGCAACGCTGCGGAAATCGCCGCCCGCGCGCCCACGCCAAAGACCGACACAGCCCAAGCCGCCAACGCCGTCCGAACCGCCTGCCGAAGGCGCGGTTGAGGTCTATGATGAGGCAGGCAACTTGATACGCCGTAATCAGATCCAGGAGAAGCCACGATGATGCGCTGTCAGGAACCCACAATCACTTTAGAAGCGCGCGGCACAGACGCCCGCGAGGTGTTCGCGCAGCTGTTCTCGCAGGCGAAGGTGGATTTCGTGCTACAGGTGGACATCCAGCGCACAGTTTACCTAACCTTGCGCGAGACGCCGTTCCTGCGTGCGTTGCAGTTGCTCTGCGAGGCGACCAACACGCGCTACAGCGTGCGCGACGGGGTGTACTACATCGCGCCTATCGCTGCCGCTGCGCCGTTGCCGCCGGTGCAAGTGCAAGAGGCGCGCCCGCGCACCGTGCGATTGGTCGGCGCGGGGATACTGTTGCGCGCCGCAGCGGCGGAGATTGCTAAGCAAGCAGGGGTGAAAGTGGAGGTTGCCCCCGACGCGCCGAACCTGCGCTACAATCTGAACCTGCCCAGCGTGTCGGTGGAGGCGGCTTTGAACGCACTTTGCGAGGGGGTCGGACTGCGCTGGGAGCCTATCGAGGGGGGCTATCGAATCGCTACACTCGGCGCGCCGCAGGCGCGTCCTGCCGATTCGCCTGGTATCTCAACGCCCGCGCCGCCGCGCACCGCCCCTGCGAACCCACGCACTGCGCCGAGCCGACCCGTCTCGCCCGAGAACGCGCTCCGATGCCCCAAGTGCCGCTACGCTCTCCAACTGGACTGGCGCTACTGCCCCATCTGCGGCGCGTATGTGAAACATATCACCGATAAAGCCAAACGCGAGCAAGGTCAGCAGCCATAAGCGGGGGGGGATTGGTGAGCCGGGTGGGGATCGAACCCACGACCC
>JARJMV020000139.1 GCA_029335935.2 bacterium | reverse complement strand
GCGTGCCTGCGTTCTACTTGGATGATATTCGTCTCGTTCGCGCGCATGTAAGTAATCGGGCGTCTGCGACGGTGAACTTCCACGCTTCAGGGCGCCTGATTACGCCCCTCATGCTGGGCATCAATGTCGCCTGCTGGGACTGGTCGCTCACGACTTCTGAGCGGCGCACCCTGCTGCGGCAGGCGAACTTCGGCGCGATGCGCTATCCTGGCGGCTCTATCTCCAACGAGTACGACTGGCGCACCAACCGCAACAAGCGCACCAACGCCGACTACGGCACAGCCACCGACGGGTTCCTCAGTGTTGCAAACGAGTTTGGGGCGGAGAAGATGATCTGCGTCAACTACGGTTCGGGAACCCCACAAGAAGCCGCCGATTGGGTGCAGTACGCGAACATCCAGCGCAGCGGCGCCGTGCGCTACTGGACGATTGGCAACGAGAACTACGGTCCGTGGGAACATGATACTTACCCCAACCGCCACGACGCGCACACTTACGCCCAGTTCACCCGCGACGCGATGCAGCTCATGAAGGCGGTAGACCCCACCATCAAGGTCGGCGTGGTGGGCGTGTTCACCGAGACCGAGTACCCCCAGCGGTTCAGCGTGACGAACCCACGCACGGGTCAATCCCACAACGGGTGGACGCCCGTGCTGCTCAACCGCCTCCGCAGTTTCGGCGTCGTCCCTGACTTTTTCGATATCCACCACTACCCCCAACAACCGGGACGCGAAGACGACGCCTTTTTGCTGGATGACCCACGCACTTGGAGTGAGATTATCTCGCAGATGCGCCAAATTCTGCGCGACTATCTGGGTGCAGCAGGCGACAACATTCCCATCTTCGTAACCGAGAACAACTCGGTCGCCCTTAATCCGGGCAAGCAGACGACGAGCATGGTGAACGCGCTCTATATGGCGGATTCGTGGGCGCAGGCGATTCTGGCAGGTGCAGATGCCTTCGTGTGGTGGGATTTGCATAACTCAGCAGAGGCGAACAATAACAACAGCGCCCTGCTCTACGGCTGGCGCAACTGGGGCGACTATGGCATCGTGTCGGCCGGCTATCCGTCAGGCGTGGGCGACCCGCTCCACACGCCCTACCCCACCTTCTTCGCCGCCCAACTCATCAACCGCTTCGCCCGACCTGGCGATACGCTCGTCGCCGTGAACTGCGACAACCCCATGCTGCGCATTTACGCCGTGCGCACGCCCAACGGCAAGGGCAGACTATTGGTGATTAATAAAACGCGCAGTACCTCGATAACGGCGGAGATTCGGCTGCAGGGGCTGCGCGCGGGCAGCACGGTCTATTGGCGGTACTACTCAGCAGCGCAGGATACAACCAAGACTAAAGGGGTTGCCCTGCGCACCCTGCGCGGCGGCGACCGCATCCGCCAAACCTTCCCGCCGATGTCGGTCAGCGTGCTGGAATGGTGATAGAAACACAGGGGGGAGGAGTATATCTATGTCCTCACCTCCCACTTCTCTCCCCCGTGTAGGCTCGCCGTGTCCGTGGACAATCACGCGCGCCCTACTGTACGCATAGCGTGCGAGTTGCAGCTCAGTGCGCGGCTAATCCTGCAGGTCTTCCAGTGCGAGGCTCGATTCGGGCAGCACCTGTCCGCCGTCGACCACCAGCGTCTGCCCCGTGATGTACGCCGCGCCATCCGATGCGAAAAACAGCGCCGCATAGGCGACATCTTCAGGCTTGCCCAGCCGACGGAAGGGGATAACCGACTCCATTTTGCGCCGATACTCCGCGCCGATTTCGCCCAGCCCTTCGGTTTCGATGTTGCCAGGCAGGATAGCATTGATGGTGATTCCATATTTTGCCAGCTCGATTGCAGCGGAGCGCATGAAGCCGAGCATGCCCGCCTTCGTCGCGCCGTAGTGCGCCCAGCCAGGATACCCCGTAATCGGTCCGGTGATAGAGGAAGTCAGGATAATGCGCCCCTGGGGCGACTGCTTAAGCAGCGGCAGGAACGCCTTGAGGGTGAAGAACATCCCCTTCAGGTTCACGCGATGCACGGCGTCCCAGTCGGC
Organism: bacterium; assembly: GCA_029335935.2. Classification (GTDB taxonomy): domain Bacteria; phylum Armatimonadota; class Fimbriimonadia; order Fimbriimonadales; family GBS-DC; genus GBS-DC. The sequence goes on along the minus strand of JARJMV020000139.1, from coordinate 2,415 downwards.
TTCAGTCATCGTCTCCAGAAACGCTTGGGGGTAGATACCTGCGTTGCAGCAGAGGATGTCGGTCTTACCCAGCGTGTGGGCGACCTGTGTTGCAGCGCGTTCCATCGAGGCAAGGTCGTCCACATTCGCGTGGAAGAAGTGTGCTTGCTGACCTGTGTCGTGCAGGCTCTGGACTACTGCTTCGCCTGCAGCTGGGTCGATATCCAGAATCGCGACCTTGGCGCCGTGCGCGGCGAACTGCTGCGCCATCGCCTTGCCAATCCCTTTGGAGCCGCCCGTGACGACTGCTACACGCTCTTGAAAGTTCATCGTTCGCCCTCCACCGTAATTCTACCTTACTCGGGATGCGCCATAGTACGCGCACTACCTGCGGCCTGCCACAGGCAGCCATCCCGCTCGTTCCGACAATCCGATGGCGTTGTCTGCGTGTGGCGGCGAACAAGACGCTGCCACACCGCCCTTAGGAGATACCCGTGTATCCCCACCTCCTGGCTCACTTCAAGTGTCTGAGGGTTTTAGTGCGCGCGGACGCGCCCGATTGCTGGCGCTCAGATTGCCCTCTATCTACTTTCAGGGGCAGGCGCTCCCCGAAGAACCGTATCCACGCAAGGCGACTACCAATCCCGCTGATAAGAGAGCCATACGCTGCGCTTGCCGCCGGGCACCCAGCGTGCCAGCTCGGTGCGCTCGTTGAACAGGTTATCCACGCGCAGGTTCCATCGGCTGCGGGCGTCTTGGCGGTACATCAAGTTCAGATAGGCGTTCCAGCCATAGGCGTCGCTGAAGCCCTGCCCACGTGCAGGATAGTTGAACACCAGCTGCCCGCTCAGCCCGCGTTCGGGGTAATAGGCGAGGCGGATTACGGCGCGTTCGCGTGCGGGTTTGTAGTCTTCCTCCACGCCGCCCGTGTAGCGCACATGCATATAACCCGCGCTCAGCGTCCACTCTGGCGTGAGCTTGACCACTGTGTCTGCCGTGTAGCCCCAAGTGCGGAAGCGATAGAGGTTCTGATACTGGCGCAGCAGGGGCTGGTTGGGGTCTTTGGCGAACACGCTAATGGCGTCGCTCAACTCAGAAGTGAAGTAGGACACATCGAGTTGCCAGCGTGGGTGGAGGTATCTGTAGCCGAACTCCGTGCTGAAGACAGTTTCGGGGCGCAGGTTTGCGTTGCCCTCGATGCTGAGCGGTACGGGGTTGCCACTGAACGGCATCCACACATAGAACCGTTGCAGGTAGAGTTCGACGAAGCTGGGGGCGCGGAAGGCGCGTCCGAGCGAGGCACGGAAGCGATGTTGCTCACTCGCGATGTAGGTGAACCCCGCGCGCGGGCTGAACTGGCTGCCGTAGATGGAGTGCGTATCGTAGCGTGCGCCCAAGATGGGTCGCCAGCGTCCGAGTTGCCACTCGCCCTGCGCATACAACGCAAAGTTGGTCGCGCTGTGGCTGCCCCCAAGATGATTTTGGCTGCTGGCGCGCATTGCCCGATAGTCCACGCCTGCGAGCAGCTGGGAGTTAGGCAGGCTCCACTGATAGTAGGTCTCGGCAGCGAGCATACTTTGGTGCATCGGGATGCGTGTGCGCGGTTCGTTGCCTACGAGCGGCGGCTGGCTTTGCACCTTGAGGAAGATCGTGTCGCCCGCGACGCCGTAGAGGCGCGTGGTTTGGGTGGTGTTGCCAAGGGCGCGTTGGTAGGCGGCTTGCCAGTAGTGCGTGCGCCAGAAGAGTCGGTCGGTAGGGGTGGGATAGGTGAAGTAGCGCATGCCGACCAGCCCGCGCTCCAGGTCATCATAGATGTAGTTGATGCGCCACAGTCCGCGTTCGGGGGTGCCCTGTGAGAACGCCAGTCGGGCAGTGCGCACCTGCGTATCGTTGTTGCGGATGCGGCTGCTGCCAGGGTCGCGCCAGAAAGAGGTCTGCAGGCTGAACTTGCTGGGTGCGTCGGGGGCGTTCATCCAGCGCAGCGAGGCGGTGTAGCCCCCGCGCTCGGTGTAGCCGTTCCAGAGGGAGGGACGCCCCGTGTCGCCCTGCTGCGTGAGAATGTTCACCACGCCAGCGAAAGCGTTCGGTCCGTACATCGCCGAGCCGGGACCGAAGGCAATCTCGATGCGCTCCACATCGTGCGTGCTGAGGCTCATCGCGGGAAAGTTGCCCAGCAGCACATCGTTCAGCGGCTGCCCGTCCAGCAAAAAGAGCATCCGCTCGTTGAACTCGGAGGAGCTATACATCCCGCGCATGCTCAAAAAGCGGTGCTGCGACGATTCTTGTCCCTCGAAGTCCACCACGAACCGCTCCAGCAGCTCTTGGATGGTCTGTGCACCTGAAAGTTCGATTTCGCGTCGGGTAATCACGCGCACGGTGGTAAACGCTTCAGCGACGGAGCGTTCGGTGCGCGTGGCGGTTTGTATCGTCTCTTGC
>JARJMV020000134.1 GCA_029335935.2 bacterium | reverse complement strand
CACACGCAGGGGGACGCACGCCGCGACGCTCTGGAACGCTGCGCTCAAAAATCAGCGGAAAATCGACTTGACGACCCATAGCGATTCAAGTATACCCGACAGCGTCTGGCTACGCCTCCTCCAGCGGGCAGTTCAGTATCGGGAAAGTGCGCATGCCCTTGCCGCCCGGAAACATCACCGTGACATTTACCCCTGCCGTCTTGACCACGATGCCAACGCCGAGTTCGGGGTGGCGTACGCGCTGACCGGGCAGGAACGGCGCGTGCGCGCTCGGTGGAGGCGAGTGCAGGAACGGTCGTTTGAGACCGCTGAACTCAGGTTTGCGGGGCGCGCTCGCGCCATAAAGTAGCTGATACAGCGTGGGCGTAGGCTCGTCGGCTAACGCGCGCAGGAACGGCGACGGGATGGCGCTGCGCCGCCCGTCATAGGAACCGCGCGAGAGCGCGTAGGTCAGGTGCAGCTCGTCTTGGGCGCGCGTCATCCCGACATAGCACAGGCGTCGCTCCTCCTCGATTTCGCGCGGGGTCTCGCTCAGCGCGTGCGGCAGTAGCCCCTGCTCCAGCCCCACCAAAAACACCACAGGGAACTCCAGCCCTTTCGCCGCGTGCAGGGTCATCAGCACCACCTGATCCTCGCGTTCGTTGAGCGTATCCAAGTCGGAGACCAGCGAGACATACTGCAGGAATCGCATGAGCGGGCTGAGTTCGGGCGCGTCGGCGTCGTCGGCGCGTTCCGCCTCACGCTCTTCGAACCGCTGCGCGATGTTGACCAGCTCGCGCACATTGCCAGCGCGGTCTATCGATTCCATATCGCCCTTCTGTTCGAGCCAGCTAAGATAGCCCGTCTGCTTGAGTGTTTCGCGCAGGGTGTCGCTGAGCGAGTGGCTCTCGGCGTATTCGCGCAGTTGTTCGATCGTGCTAACGAAGTAGAGCAGGGCGCGTTGGGCGGCGCTGGGCATGGTCTGGAGCAGCGATGGGTCGCTGAGGGCACGATAGATGCTGAGACCGCACTCGGCGGCGTGGGTCTGCGCCTGTTTGAGGGTGGCTTGCCCGATTTTGCGCGGCGGCGTGTTGATGATGCGCAACAGGCTAATCGAGTCGTCGGGGTTCGCCAGCAAGCGCAGGTACGCCAGCACATCTTTGATTTCGCGTCGGTCGTAGAAGCGCAGCGCGCCCACCAGTCGGTGGGGGATACGCTCGCGCATGAAGCGTTCTTCGAATGCGCGCGATTGGGCGTTCGTGCGATACAACACGGCGAAGTCGCCGAACCGACGCTTGCCCAGTCGGGTCTGCTGGATAATGTAGTCGGCGACGAGGCGGGCTTCCTCTTCCTCGTCGCGGGCAGGGCTGATGGTGATGGGCGCGCCGTGCGTGCGCTCCGTCCAGAGTTTCTTGGGCGCACGCATCTGGTTCTCGCTGACCACCTTGAACGCCGCGTCCAGTATCACCTGCGTAGAACGGTAGTTGCGTTCCAGCTTCACCACTTTCGCATCGGGGAAATCCTGCTCAAAGCGCAGGATGAGTTCCACCTCCGCGCCTCGAAAGCTGTAGATGGCTTGATCATCGTCGCCCACCACGCACAGGTTGCGATACTTCTCCGCGAGCAGGCGCGTGAGTATGTATTGCGCGTAGTTCACATCTTGATATTCGTCCACCAAGATATAGCGGAACTGGTCTTGGTAGCGTTCGCGGGCGTGGGGTTTGGTCTCCAGCAGCTCGATGACTTGGTTGATGAGGTCGTCGAAGTCGAGCGCGTTTGCAGCGCGCAGGTAGGTCTCGTAGCGCGGGTAGACGCTGGCGACGATGCGTTCGAAGTAGTCGCTGGCGCGCTCGCGGTACTCGTCGGGGGTGATTAGTTTCTCTTTGGCGCGGCTAATCGCGTTGCGGATGGCGCGCGGGTTCATCTGCTTCTCGTCGATATTCATCTCGATTAAGATTCGGCGCACCACATCGAGCTGGTCGCCGTCGTCATAGACGGTGAAGTTGGGCGGGATGTCGAGGGCGCGTCCGCTCTCGCGCAGGATACGGGCGCAGATGGCGTGGAAAGTGCCCACCCACAGCCCGCGCGCTTCGTCGCCGTGTAGCAGGTGGCTCAGTCGCTCTTTGAGCTCGTCGGCGGCTTTGTTGGTGAAAGTCACAGCTAAAATGTGGCGCGGGGACACCCCATGCTCGCGAATGAGGTGCGCGACACGATAGGTAATCACGCGCGTCTTGCCCGAACCTGCGCCTGCGAACACCAGCAGGGGACCGTCCTTGTGCAGCACGGCTTCCAGCTGTTCCAGGTTCAGCGTACTGAGATCCATCGTGCAAGAGTCTACCCGACGCCTTCCGTTCAGGGGCGCGGCTCAGCCTGAAGTGATGAGCCGTGCTATCCGCTCGCCAATCACTTCCAGCAGCGCCTCGTCCGATTCATCGAACGCGCCGACCTCCGTACCGTCCACATCGATTTGACCCAAGATTTTGCCGTTGTGCGGATGGCGTATCAGCACCACGATTTCGGAGCGCGTTTCGAGGTTGCACGCGAGGTAGTTGTCTAATTCGCGCACATCGTCCACGATTTGGTTGATGTTCTCGGCGACGGCGGTTCCGCACACGCCGCGCCCGACAGGGATGCGCACATGTTCAGTGGGGGGTCCCACATAGGGTCCCAGCACCAGTTCGTTGCCCCTGAGCCAGTAGACGCCCACCCAGTGGAAGTGGGGCAGTCGGTCGTGCAGGTGCTGCATGAGGCGTTGGAGGCGTTCCTGCAGGGGCGCGTCGCCGGCCTGCAGGATTGCTTCCGCCTCTATAATCACATTGGTCGCCAAAGCGTCGTCAATCATGCTTCGATGCGCCTCCTACGGCTTCGACGGCGGCTCGCTTGGCGTGGGCGTCCACTTCTCCAGCACCGTCGCCTGCTCGATGGTGTCGCCGACGCGCACTTGATCGATAATCTCGATGCCTTCCACCACGCGCCCGAAGATGACATAGTTGCCGTCGAGTTGGGGCAGGTCTTCCAAGCAGATGTAGAACTGGCTGCTGGCGCTGTCGGGGTCTTGCGCGCGCGCCATGCCAATCGCGCCGCGCTTATGTTTCAGGTTGTTCGGCTCGAACTTGATGTTCTTGCCCGAACCGCCCGTGCCCAGTTGGGGATGCCCCATCGGCAGCGTCTTGGATTGGGGGTCGCCCGCCTGAATCACGAACATCGGCACGACGCGGTGGAAGCGAATGCCGTCATAGAACTTCTCTTTGACCAAATTCAGGAAGTTCTCGCTGGTTTTGGGGGCTTCCTTGAGGTCTAATTCGATTACTAACGCGCCTTTGTCTTTGATAATCATGCGCACATAGGCGACTTGAGCTTGTTGCGGTTCGGTTGGGGTCATTGTTGGCTCCTGCGTTTGGTGCGTCGGCGTTGTTTGGGGCGTGTCGTTGACTTGGGTAGTTTCGATGGATTGCGATTGGCACGCGCACAAAGCAAGCGCGAGCGTCGGTAGGACCCATCGGATGTTGGCTCTCAGGTTCATTGTTCGTTCCTCCTAAGGGTATTGTACCTGATGAGTTAGCCGAGCCACGCGAGTTGCGCGGCAATCTGCTCCACCTCTTCGCGCGCGAGGGCGAGTTCGCTCGCGTTGGCGGCGTCGGTCGGTTCGGGGGCTGCTTCCAGCACGCGGAGGATGTTATCGGTCAGGTAGTAGATGTCGTGGTTGGAGAGTTGGCGGAATGCGCGTCGGAGCATGGGCAGCGCTTGAATGAACTGTTCGTCGGGCAGGCTCATCACGAATGCGTGCATGGTTTGCACGAACGGTCGCGAGCGCGCGGCGGCGCCCCCCTGCGCCTGCAGCAGCCCCTCCAAGAAGCCCGCCGTCTGTTCAGGGGGCGTTGCAGGCGAGAGCATGCGCCGTGCGCGCAGCCACAGCGCTTCGTCCGCGCCACGCACAAAGCCCAGCAAGCCCAGCCCGACGCCGACCACGAACGGGTGCGACCGCTCGCTGAGCGCCGTCTCGCGCAGGTTCTCGAGCCACAGCTGGGCGTCTAAGTAGGGCAGCTTGTGCGCGAGCTCGTGCTGCAGTTGCATCGCCTCGCCGATGGTGTGCGCCTCTGCGTCGCCGCAGTCCGACGCGGACAGCAGGTGCAGGCACGCCCGCGTGTAGAGGCGCTGCAGTAGCGGTTCGAACATCTCCCGACGCACAGCGCGCGCCGCGCCATACTCGATGAGACCTGCAACCCGATACGCTGCGTGCGCAAGGCTCACGAAGTCGCCGTCGCGGATAGATGCCTCGTCCAACGCCTGCAACGCTGTCTCGTAGAGTTCTGTCAGCTCACACAGCACGGCTTCCAACGCTGCCGCGCTCACCTGCACGAGTTGGTCGCGCATCATCAGGCGCGGCTCGATGTGTCGCTTGGCCACCGCGCGCAGCGTGTCGCCCCAGATGACCGCTTCCGTGAGCGCGACATCGGTCAGCGGCGTCCACTGCAACCGCCACTTCTCGCGCAGGCGCGCCATCTGCCCATAGGTCGCCGCCTCGCCCGAGTGCAAATCGGCGAACGGAATCTTCGCCGCCGCCAACCGATGCAGAAAGATGGACTGCTGCACGGCGTGTGGCTCCGCGAGGTTGAGGCGCAGGTCGGTCGGGTCGTCTTTGATGGGGATGCGCAGCTCGTGCGCGAGGCGATAGAACTCGGCTTGCACAGGCGGTTGCGTGTCGGACTGGGGGGCGCGTCCGACACGCTCGCCAATCATGAGGCGTTTGAGAGGCGTCTGCACCCGCTCGGCTTGCCCGCGTCCGAACACGGCAATCGCGGCGTCTATCGTCTCACGGTAGCCCGGCTGAGGCTTGCCGCGCAGTGTCGCGAGCTGTTTGGCGAGCCGAAACGCCTCAATCGCGTCGGCGTGCGAGGCGATATCGCCCTGCAGCTTCATCGCGTTCACCAAGCGCGTCAGCGTCGCCAGCGTCGCCTCCTCCAGAGCGCCGAGCGCCCACGCATCCTGATAGAACTGCGGCGCAAGGTTGCCCGCGCCGTAGCCGAGTTGCTCCGACAGGCGCGGAAACGAGTAGGGCGTCAGCACAAACTCGGCAGGGCGCGCACGCAGCAACGGGTGCTGAGTGTCGTAGGCCGCCGTGAACGCTGGCTGCGCGAACGCCGCCGCGTGCGCCGCGCCCACCACCAGCACAATCCGCTCAGGCGCGACGCCCGACGACTCCACCTGACTCCACATGTAGGCGTTGCGCAGCGCGTCGTAGTCGTCTATCCCCATCTCGCCTACCACCAACTGCCCCCACTCAAACGCTCGCTGCAGCAACACGCGCGAGTCGCGCAGGACAGTCTCGAACAGACACTCCCACCACTCCTCGTGGTCCTCGAAACCCATCCGCCGAGCAACGCGCGTGTAAATATCGAGGGGGTGCGCGCACTCCGTTGGTGTTGAATCGCGATTCGTTGGCGGCGTTGCTTCTTGACCAGCGTTATGTTCCAGCACGGCGGCGGCGGGGATGTCGCAGAAGCGTGCGGGAATACCCAGCGCGTGGGCGGTGCGTAGGGCGACCAATTCGGGCGAGTAGTCGCAGAAGGGGTAGAACACCACCTGCGGGGCGAGGTCGGCGGAGGCTTGCTGGGCTTGGGGCTGACGGTAGGCTAACAGGGCAATCGGCGCGACGGCGTCGGGCGCGACGAGGGCGTCAATCAGATGGTTCGCGTCGCAGGGACCTTCAATCAGCACGAGGTCGGGGCGCAGGGCGCGGATAACCGACGCTGTTGCGCGGGCGATTGCAGGCGAGTGATGGCGCACGGGAACCACCTGCACGCCGCGAATGTTCACGGCGCTCATAGCGACTTCAGCCAGCGTCGCGTCTCGTAAAGCTCCTTCCATACGCGCCCCTCGCGCTTCTTGACGACCGTCTCCAGGTACTCACTGAGCGATTCTAGGTCGTTTTTGTCCTCTTTGGCGATAGCGCCGACCAGCAGGCGCATCACATGGCTGCCGTTGACAGTGCCTTCGCCGAAGTGCGTCGCCAGCAAGCAGCCGCCGAACAGCACGCTCACGGCTTCGGCGGTGCTCATCACGGTCGAGGGCGATTTCACTTTCTGCTCGCCGTCGAGGGTTTGCCCCATGCGCAGTTCTTGGAACACGGTGGTCAGCGTCTCCACCAGCTCGTCGGAGAGGTCGAGTGATAGTTCGTGTTCGGCGAGCATCTCTTGGGTGCGTTGGCGCACGACGCGCATCTCCTGCTGCAGGTCGCTGAGGACGGGCAGTTCCACGAAGTTGAATCGGCGTTTGAGCGCGGCGGACATCTCGTTGACGCCCCGATCGCGCGTGTTGGCGGTCGCGATGATGTTGAAGCCGCGCTTGGCATACTCCACGCGCTCCAGTTCGGGGATGGCGATGGCTTTTTCGGAGAGGATGGAAATCAGGGCGTCTTGCACTTCCGCCACGCAGCGGGTGATTTCCTCGAAGCGGGCGATGCGTCCCGCGCGCATCGCGGTCAGGATAGGGCTGGGCACAAGCGAGCGGTCGCTGGGACCTTCCGCCATCAGCAGCGCGTAGTTCCACGAATACTTGATTTGGTCTTCGGTCGTGCCTGCCGTGCCCTGAATGGTGAGTTGCGAGTCGTTGCAGATGGCGGCGCTGAGGTGTTCCGAGACCCACGACTTCGCAGTGCCCGGTTCGCCCACCAGCAGCAGGGCGCGGTCGCTGACGAGGGTGGCGATAGCGACTTGGATGCGGTCGCGGTCGCCTATGTATTTCGGTTTGATATTCAGCTCGGGGTCGCCCAGAATGAACTTCTCGACGGCGCGGGGCGAGATTTGCCACCCTGTAGGGCGCGGATACTTATCCCACGCTTTCAGGCGTTGCAGCTCCTCTTGGCATCGCGCTTCGGCGGGTGCGCGAATAATCTCAGCTTGCATAGCGCACATATTCTACCTCGCGTGGTGTACTGAGAGTGGGGTAAGGGCTAGGGAAGAGTTGTATCAGCTGGCGCAGTGGTTGCAGCAGAAGGCGGTTTCTGTGCATCTGATTGCACAGCAGGCGCGCCCGCCGCTCTCCTCCAAGCGCATCGTAGAAAGGTTATGTAGCGCCTGCTGCGGATTGAACCCCAGCTCGCTCAAGACACTGGATAAGGAATCGGTTGCCTGCCCTCACTCTAAATCCGCAGCGCTTCCTGAACCTTTACCACTTCGTGCACGATTGCCTGCTTCAGCCCCTCGTACTGCGCGTCGGGGATACCCAGCGACTGATGCACTTGTGGCGGTATTTCGTATAGCACAGGCGCGCCGAGCGCGAATCCTGCTTGGTGCGCCAGCACATTCGCGGCGTGGACGATACAGCCCAGCGGACACTCGTCGAAGCGCACATCGTCGTGGTGGCGTCGTAGCGGCTCGCGCATTGTCTCAGGGAGGTTCCACTCCTTCGCCAGCAGGTCGCATACCTCCACATGGGTGTAGCCCAGCACCTCACGCTCCACCTCGATAAGCGGCGATACGCGCTCCAGCGCGAGGGTCAGAATCTGGTCGAACTCGTTGGACAGGAATCGGTCCATCACCAGCCTGCCCGCGTCGTGGAGTAGCCCTGCGAGGAACGCCTCTTCGGGGTCGCGCCAGCCTTTGAGTTTGGCAAGCACACGCGCGGCAGTCGCCGTCGCCAAACCGTGTTGCCAGAACGCGAGGCGGTCGAAGCGTTTGGACGCGCCGCGCACCGCCGTCATCTGCTGATACGCCTGCCCCACCACCACCGAGCGCACTGCCGACAGTCCCATCACCGAGATTGCCTGAGAGACGGTCTTGATTTTGCCCGGTGTGCCGTAGTAGGCACTGTTGGCGGTTTTGAGCAGTTTCGACGCCAGCCCCGCATCGCGCTCGATGAGTGCGCCAATCTGTCGCGGCGAAGCGTTCGGGTTGTCTACCAGCTTCAGCACTTGGCTCGTCACCTGAGGTAGCATGCCCAAGCCCGGCGTCCGCGCCACACGAATTGCCAATGCGCTCAGTTCCATCGGTTTGCGCCTCCATCAGGAGATATTCCACATGTTCAGGGGGTTCTCTCCCGATAGTTTACGGTATAATCTGCGTGGTGGGTATAGAAACGCATTCGTCGGCGTCGCGTTTGTCGGAGCTTTTCGCTCGCACGCTGGACGCGAACGCGGATGGGGTGGTGGTGTTGGGCGAAGTGCTCGACCGAGCGGGTGATCGCGGCTACGGGTTCCTGCTGATACTGTTGGCGATACCCGCGTTTATCCCAGTGTTGCCGCCGGGCACATCGGGCGTGCTGGGCGCTCTGATGGCGCTCGTCGCGCTGCAGATGCTCTTTGGCTTGAGACAGCCGTGGTTTCCCAAGCGCTGGCGCGAGCGGGTGCTTTCGCCCAAAGTGGTGAACGCGCTGCAAACGCGCGGGGTCGCGCTGCTGCGCAAAATCGAGAAGGTCTCCCATCCGCGCGGCAGGCGGTTCGTGCGCAATGGACTCATCCTCAAAATCAGCGCGGTGGTGGTGATAGGCTTGGCGATTGTGCTATCGTCGCCGATGCCGTTTATGAA
>JARJMV020000108.1 GCA_029335935.2 bacterium | reverse complement strand
GCAAGAAGGGCGATTTTTCGAACCCCCTCAGGGGTTAGGAAGTGTGGGTCGCAAACCGATTTCTGCCTGCACAGAGATTCTCGGTTGAGTATGGCAATCGCAAAGTCGAGGGAGTGATTACAGTGCGTCGGTTCGCGTTCGCTCGGCGCCGTAGGCGAGTTGTGCCCAACATAACTCTCGCGCCCTGAAGGTGAGGGCGCATCCCCACGCAGGGGCAACGCACCTCTCTCGCTCACGTGACAATCTGGGTGTGGAACAGGTATAATTCCATACACCGATGAGCAAGACAGTCGTTTTGGTCTATTCAGGCGGATTGGACACCACCGTCTGTATTCCGCTGCTAAGGGAAGAGTACGGCTTTGAGCATGTCGTGACGGTGACTGTGGATGTCGGTCAGCCGCGCGAGGACATCACAGACGCCGCCGAACGCGCCAAGATTTTGGGCACGGAACACTACACAGTAGACGCTCGTGCCGAGTTTGCCGCGCGCTACTGTATGCCCGCCGTGCAGGCGAACGCCGACTATCAAGGCTACCCGCTCAGCACGGCGATTGCCCGCCCGCTGATTGCACAGAAAGCCGCCGAGATTGCTCAGACCCTCCCGCGCGTAGACGCCTTCGCGCACGGCTGCACAGGCAAGGGCAACGACCAGTTCCGCATCGAGTTTATGCTGCGCACCCTGATGCCTCACACGCCGATTATCGCCCCCATGCGCGAGCGCAACATGACACGCAGCGAGGAAATCGAGTATGCCCGCGCGCGCGGCGTGCCCATCCACCAAAGCAGCGAGAAAATCTGGAGCATCGACGAGAACCTCTGGGGACGCTCGGTGGAGGGGGGACGGCTCGAAGACCCCAGCTACGCCCCACCTGAAGAAATCTATAAGTGGACACGCAGTCCGCAAGAGGCGCACCACGCCCCCCAAGTGGTCGAAATCCGCTTCGAAAACGGCGCACCCGTCGCCGTCGACGGGCAACCGATGGAACCCCTCGCGCTCGTCCAGTACCTCAACGAGCTCGCTGGCGAACACGGCGTCGGACGCATCGACATGATGGAAGACCGCATGATCGGGCTGAAAGTGCGCGAGAACTATGAATGCCCCGCCGCAGTCACGCTGATTACGGCGCACCGCGCGCTGGAAGCGCTGGTCTGCACGCGCGACGAGCTGCGCTTCAAAGCCGAAGCCGACCGCGCTTGGGCGGAACTCGCCTACGCCGGGCTGTGGATCGACCCGTTCAAAGAGTCGCTGGAGGCGTTCATCCAGAAAGTGCAAGAGCGCGTGTCGGGCAAGGTGTGGCTGCGCCTCTACAAGGGCAGCGCAACCGTAATCGGACGCGAGAGCCGCTGGGCGCTCTACGACGCCGCAACCGCCTCATTCGATGACAAAACCTTCGACCAGTCCGAGATGAGCGGCGCGGTGAAAGCGCACGGCATGCCCGCACGACTCTACTACCAACTCAAACAGCGCGAGAACAGCTAAAATGGTGAATCTCTACCACTTGCCCTTGGGCGACGACGCGCCGTATGTCGTGCCTGTAATCATCGAGATCCCGAAAGGCACGCGCAATAAAATCGAGTACGACGCTCAACACAATGTGTTTCGGCTCGATCGCGTGCTGTATTCGCCTGTGCATTACCCTGGCGATTACGGATTCATTCCGCAAACCCTCTCGGAAGACGGCGACGCCTTAGATGCGTTGGTGATTATCACCGACCCCAGCTTCACGGGCTGTGTGATTATGGCGCAACCGATTGGCGTGCTGGTGATGGAAGACGATAAGGGGCAAGACGAGAAAATCATCGCCATCCCCTACCACGACCCGCGCTTTGAAGAGGTGAACGAGATTACCGACCTGCGCAAACACACCGTGCGCGAGGTGCAGCACTTCTTTGAGGTGTACAAAGAGCTGGAGGGCAAACCCACGGCGATGTTGGGCTGGCACGGCTCGGCGTACGCCCGTGAGATTATCACCGAAGCGCATACACGGTTCAAAACGAAATACGGTGTATCGCCGTAAACAGGTATACTTCCTCCAGGTGGAACCTATGAAAGCGATGCGTTTCTGGGCGATAACTTGTGGGGTCGTTTGCCTGCTCACTTTGCAGCCGACGGCGCAGCAGGCGCAACCGAAGAATGCACAACAGGTGTTAGACCGCATGGCGCAGGCGATGGGCTACGCCCAAGCCGCTAAATTTCGCACCATCCAAGTCGTAGGCGCGATGGAGTACCCAGCTCAAGGCTTGAAAGGACAGTTCGAGGCGTTCTACAAGTCGCCTGACAAGTTTCTGATGAAGATAAATATTCAAGGCATCGGCGAAATCCAGCAAGGCTATGACGGCAAAGTAGGCTGGGAAAAGAACCCGATAACAGGCTTGCGCGAGCTGCAAGGCGCCGAACTGCAACAGATTCGCCAGAGTGCGCTATCGGGCGCGAACAACGACATCCGCAAAATGGTGCGCAACGCTAAACTACAGGGTCAGGAGAAAGTGGGCGGGCGCAACGCTTTCGTTGTCACGGCGCAGTCGGCGGCAGGAGGCGCAATGAAACTCTACATCGATACGCAACGCTACTACCTACTGCGCATGGATAGTGAAATCGCCACGCCCCAAGGCAAGATGAACACGACGATGCTGTTTGAGGATTATCGAAAGGTCGACGGCGTGATGTACGCCTTCACCACGCGCCAATCGGCTGCGGGGATAACCGCGCTTGTCAAAATCGAGCGCGTGCGACACAACGCCGCCATCAACGACTCCGCGTTCCGCAAGCCCGCGAACTGAGATGCTGGTCGTTGAGAACTTAACAAAGTCGTTCAAGGGGTTCCGCGCGGTGGACGGCGTGAGCTTCCGCGTGGAACCTGGCGAGATTGTGGGACTGCTGGGTCCCAACGGCGCAGGCAAGACCACCACGCTACGCTGCATCACGGGCATCCTCAAACCCGACACGGGACGCATCCAAATCGGCGAGTACGACCTCGCTACGCAGGAACAGCCAGCCAAGCGCCAACTTGCCTTCATTCCCGAACTGCCCAACCCCTACGAGCTGCTCACCGTGCGCGAGCACCTGAAGCTGGTCGCAATGTGCTACGATACGCTCCCGATTTACGAGCAGCACGCCGACGAACTGCTCCAACGCTACGAGCTTGCCGACAAAGCCAACGCGCTCGCAGGCACGCTCTCAAAAGGCATGAAGCAGAAGCTGGCGATTGTGTGCGCGCTCGTCCACGACGCGAAGGTGTTCCTGTGCGACGAGCCACTGATGGGCATCGACCCGCGCGGACAATACACCTTCAAGTCGGATTTGCAACGCCTGCGCGATACAGGCTGCGTGATCTTGGTCAGCACACATCAACTCGACACCGCCGAGCGGCTGTGCGACCGTGTGATTATCATGCACAAGGGACGCCTGCTCACGGAAGGCACGCTGAGCGAGCTGCAACAACGCGCCCAAATGGACGGCAGCACCTTAGAAGAGGTGTTCCTGCGCCTGACCGAAGAATCCGAGCAACCCCACGAGCCAATCAGCGCGCCCCTTCACACACCCTAACCTTACCTTAACCTACGGGTTAGTATCCTCATGTTCGAGGTGAGACCTATGACACGCCGTGTGAAGGGATTTACGCTCATCGAGCTACTGGTGGTCATCGCAATTATCGCCATCTTGGCGGCGATCCTGTTCCCTGTGTTCGCGCAAGCGCGTGAAAGCGCGCGCAGCGCCAGCTGTCTGAGCAATCTGCGCCAGTTCGCCTTGGCGACGCTCCAGTATGTCCAAGACTACGATGAAGTGTTCCCGCAAAGTGTGTATAGTATGGACAATCTGCTGCTGCTGCCAGGCACGAACGACCGCGTGTTTACCGTGTTCGACGCTGTGATGCCCTATATGAAAAACAGCGATATTCTGGTGTGTCCGTCCAATCGCCCCGGTATCGACTGGGAGGCGATTTTGGCGACGATACGACTGCGCACTTCGGGCAACTTCCGCTACGGCTCCTACGCTCTGAACTTCGCACTGTTCCAAGACCCGTCGCTGCCGCCCGGCTTGTGGGCGGACGACCCTGTCGTGCCGATGGCGGCGTTGCAAGACCCCGTGCATACGACGATGTTCTACGACTCGGTCTACAAGCACCCAACCGCGCCGTTGATTGACCCCACCTGCCCGCGCCCGATGTTCATCTTCCACTGGTCGACCTTCCCGGGCGACCCGCGCCACAAAAACGGCATCAACATCAACTTCGCGGACGGGCACTCCAAGTGGTACCATCGCTACGGCAAGATTCCGGGCAAGTCGTTCGAGGGCAATCGCGAGGTAGACACCTACACGCTGCCGTGCGACCTGTCGGGCGTGCCGGGCGGCGAGGCGAATACCTGAGATGCGCTCGCCTGCGCTTGGCATTTGCGCAGGCGAGCATCCGACCTACCGAATCGCGAAACTACGCGACAGGGAGATACCTATATCGCTCTCGGCTGTTGGGTGGAACCACCATATGCCGAGGTTCCAATCCCCAAAGCGACGCACCAGCGCGAGGTTATAGAGCGTCGGCTCGCCGGGCATCGTGCCTTGATGGGAGTAGAACATCAGCGCGGTGTCGCTGTTCAGCCGATAGTTGGCGGCGATGAAGCCGATGTCGCGTCCGTTGCGCAAGCGTTGCCAACCCGCCATCACGGAGAGGTTGCCCTCCGTGCGCACGCCCATCAGATACGCGCCCTCCTGCGCCCGCGTATAGGTGGACGAGAAACCATAGCCTGCGAGCAGGCTCACGGGCGTCCGCTCGTCCTGACGCGCGAGCTGGTAGGTAAGCTGGAGCGTGGCGCGGTTGCCATAGTGGGAGTAGCCAATCCCCAAATCGAAGCGATCCGTCACGCCAGTCTTGATAAAGGTGCGGAATCGGTTCTCTTCGGAGCTGGGCGAGCCTATCGTGAACCAGTTGAGCTGACCTTGCGGCACGGTCAGTTCGGCGAAGCCAACTTCCACATCGCTGCGCTGTTGCGATTGAATCAACACGCAGGCAGGGCAGCCGCCTGCGCCTTCCTGCGCTGCGACGAACGCTGTAATGCCAAGCGCGAATGCGCTGATTGTGAGTCTCCAAAGTTTCATAGTCGCCTCCTGTGTTGACACTTCGTGGCTTGAACATTCCTGTCCAAGCAAGGCTCGTCGGCGGGGACGCCCACCGTGGCTTGGACATTCCTGTCCAAGCAAGGCTCATCGGCAGGGACGCCCACCGTGGCTTGGACATTCTTGTCCAAGCATTTCTCGTCGGCGAGGACGCCGACGCTACCAAAGTAGCTTGGACTTTAGTCCAAGCGCGGGTGCGACTCCATTCGTGGCGTCGCACCAAGTAGGGGCACACGGACAAGAATGTCCGTGCTACAGAGTGGGTGTGGGCACGGACAGGAATGTCCGTGCTACAGAGTGGGTGTGGGCACGGACAGGAATGTCCGTGCTACAG
>JARJMV020000106.1 GCA_029335935.2 bacterium | reverse complement strand
GACGCAGGCTCTGCAATACCACTTGCCTTACAGCACCATCGTCGGCGTGGGTTCCGAGACGCCTGCTCAGACAGTCGGGCGTTGCGGCGAGCGGTATTTGAAGGAGTTGCCATCCAATCTTCGTTGCGATTGCGTCGTGGCGTTGTTGGAGCCTAATCAGCCGTTGGAGCCAACGCTGGAAGTCATCGATAGCCTTGCCGCACGCTGGGCGGTCGTCGTTGCGCCGTACGCGACCGCGCAGTCGGTTCACTGGGGTCATCGTGGGTATCAGACTCACTATGAAATCACAGAAGAACCCACCGACGGCGTACTTGTTGTTGGCTGGCGCGACCGAGAGGCTCAGGTGAACTCAAGTGCTACCCCGCGCGTGCTGGTCATCTCGCCTGTGCGCCAGAAACCCGCCATCTTGGAGCATTTTCTGGAGGGGCTACGCCGATTGGACACCGCAGGAATCGATGTGGGGTTCTTGTTTATCGATAATAATGATGAGCCGCGCTCCTCTAAGATGCTTCACGAGTTCACGCAACAGACGCCCGTGCCCGCACATCGGATACGCCTCCCTGTGGGCGAACCCTATCACCGCACAGAGTCGCATCACTGTTAGAAGGAGAGCCTCTACTGGCGGTTGGCGGCGATAAAGGACGGCGCACTGCATATTGCCCTGCAGCAGGGATACGATTATGCGTTTTTGGTCGACAGCGACTTGGTGCTGCATCCGCGAACGCTACAGCGGATGGTTGAGTGCGGTCGCGAGATTGTTTCGCAGGTGTTCTGGACAGTATGGTCGCCTGACAAGCCGCCGCTGCCGAATGTGTGGTACGCCGACTCTTACAACTTGTATCGCGTGCGCCGTCATCAGCCGCTGGAGCGCGAGGAACAGGCGCGTCGCACCGAAGCGTTTCTGAGCGCGCTGGCGTTCTATCCGGGCTTGTATCGTGTGGGGGGACTGGGCGCGTGTACGCTGATTGCGCGTCGGGCAATCGAAGTCGGCGTCAGTTTCGGCGAAGTGCGCGGTCTGATTCAACGAGGCGAAGATAGGCACTTCTGCACACGCGCGGAGTCGCTGGGACTGCGCCTATTTGCCGACACGACTGCGCCCGCGTTGCATCTCTATCGCGAATCGGAGTTGCCGCGCGCAGATAAGTACTGGCGTCTGGTGGAAGCAGGGCTGCAGGGCAAAGAGTTGAACCGTGAGATGTTCAATTTACTACTCGGCAGGCAGCTTTCGGTGGCATAGGCGCGAAGCGACGCGAGTCCGCTAAACGCGCATCGTCCCATCACGCTTCAGGATACATATGGCGCACAATCGCGCCTAAGATACCATTCACGAAACGCCCTGATTCAGCCGTGCTGTATTTCTTGGCGAGCTCGATGGCGTCGTTTATGACCACTTTGTAGGGCTGTTCGGGGTGATGGCGAATCTCGTAAATCGCGAGGCGGAGCAGGTTGCGGTCAATCACTGCCATACGGTCGACAGTCCAGCCGCGTGCGTATTGGTGGATAAGAGGGTCTAACTCGGTCAGTTGGGTGCGCACGACGCCTGTTACCAGTGCGCGCACGGCGTCGGCGTCGTTGGGTGCTAAGGCGGCGACGCTGAGCACCTCCTCGACCGCCTCCTCCGCCGATTTGTTGCCCAAGTCGATCTGATAGAGGGCGCGCAACGCCCACTCGCGCACGGCGCGCCGCCCTGTCGACTTGCCGTTCATCGCGCCCCTCCTGGGAGCGTCGCGCCCTTGAGCAGGCACGACACAAACAGCGTAGAGACTGCGCCTGCACGGAACTCATCGGTCTGAACCACGCGCCGCAAGAACTCGCGACAGGTCTGCACGCCTGCGATGCGCGTCTCTTGCAGGGCGCGCTGCAAGCGCATCAGGGCTTGCTCGCGTGTGGGCGCATGTACGATAATCTTCGCCAGCAGCGGGTCGTAGTAGGGCGGGACGCTGTAGCCCGTATAGAGGTGGCTATCGACGCGCACGCCCGGTCCGCCAGGCGGCGTCCACTCGCTCAGGCGTCCAGTGGAGGGGGTGAAGTCCTGTTCAGGGATTTCGGCAGTCAGACGCGCCTCGATGGCGTGCCCCTGCACGGCGAGCGCGTCTTGCTCGTAGGGCAGCGGCTCGCCCGCCGCGATGCGTATCTGCCACTGCACAATGTCGACGCCTGTAATCGCCTCTGTGACGGGATGCTCCACCTGCAGGCGCGTGTTCATCTCGATAAAGTAGAAGTTTTCCTCAGAATCCACCAAAAATTCGATAGTGCCTGCGTTATGGTAGCCGACGGCTTGGGCGACCTTCACAGCGGCTTCGCCGAGCGCACGGCGCGTTTCAGGCTTGAGACACGGCGCGGGGGCTTCCTCAATCATCTTCTGGTGGCGCAGATTCTGTATCGAGCATTCGCGTTCGAACAAGTGCAATACCTTGCCGTGTTCGTCCGCGAGGATTTGCACCTCGATATGGCGCGGTTCGGGGATATATTTTTCCAAGTAGACTTCGGGCGAGCCGAAAGCGGCTTGGGCTTCGGATTGGGCGATGCGCAGGGCGGGGAGCAGGTCGTCCTCGCTCATCACGCGGCGGATGCCCCGCCCGCCGCCGCCCGCCGCCGCTTTGATGAGCAGGGGGAAACCAACTGCTCGCGCGGCGGCGACAGCCTCGTCCTCGCTTTGCAGGGCGTGTTCTGTGCCAGGCAGCACGGGCGCGCCTGCACGGTGTGCAATCGCTCGCGCGAGGGACTTATCGCCCATCTTAGCGATGGCATCGGGCGTCGGACCGATGAACTTGACGCCCAGCGCGGCGCACGCTTCGGCGAAACTGCTCCGCTCCGAGAGGTAGCCGTAGCCAGGGTGGATGGCCTCCGCGCCTGTGATTTGAGCCGCCATCAGGATATGTGGGATATTGAGGTAGCTCTCTGTGCTGGGTGGCGCGCCCACGCATATCGCCTCGTCCGCAAGTTGCACATGCAGCGCGTCGCGGTCGGCTTCGGAGTAGACAGCGACGCTACGCACGCCCAGCTCCTTGCAGGCGCGTATCACCCGTACAGCAATCTCGCCGCGATTGGCGATGAGTATCTTGCGAAACACAACGCGGGTATTGTACCCGTTATGCGCTCAGCGCGAACTCGCGTATCGCCATCAGCAGGTTGGGGTCAATATCTGTCGGCACGGAGCAGCCTGGCGCGAGGATGAAGCCGCGCCCACCCACCGAATCGAGCGCGTCGTGCGCCTGCTGGAACACGCGCTCGCGACACATCTTGGGCAAATCCATCTCGTTCAGCCCGCCCATCACGCATCGGTTGAACAGCCGCTTGCCCTCCGCGAGGCTCAGCGTCGTGCTGCGGTCGCTCCAACACACAATCGCGGCAGGCGCATCCGCGAGCAAATCCGCGTACAACTCGCCGTAGCCGTGCAGGTGCAACACATTCAGCCTACCGTCGGAGACCGACTGCAGGAACGCGCGGTC
>JARJMV020000084.1 GCA_029335935.2 bacterium | reverse complement strand
AATGAAGCGTACATGGTTATCATAGGTGATGCAAAGCGCTGTGCCCACCCCACCGAAATGCACCCGCTCACCCTCGATCACTATATCGCCCACGGGCAGCTTGCTGGTTGTGCTGAAGTAAGTGCCCGTGACGGCGGCGGTCGGGCGCGAACGCGCCAGCAGCCCCCAAATCGACTCGTCCGTGCCGAGCTGCTGTACCGTGACGACGCTCACACGCACATACGGATTGTTCAAATCAGCGACGATGTAGCGCACAGGCACGCCGTCCACCTTGCGGTAGTGCAAGCGCACCGAGTCGCCCGTTATCTGTCTGGGCGAAGCGGCGGCGTGTGCCGCCATGAAGCGCGGCTCTTCCCAGCAGCCCTGATAGAGCAGCGAACCGAGCAACATCAGCAGGAGTAGCCCCAATCGCACCTCGTTCTCACCTACCTGTTAGACAGCTTGCAACCCAAACTGTTTGCACGCTCTATGTGTATATACGCATCGAACATCAGTCTCCTGCCTGTTAATTGTTAGGGTTTGGTGAAAATTGCCTCCTATTCTTTAGGTTTCCCCTGCATGCGAGGGTTAGCGACGCCAAAGCGAGGTTGCACAAAGGCAGGAAAAGTTTCACCTGCGCGGAATTAGGCGTTCGTTATGAGGCGATGGCTCCTATGGGCAGGCTGGTTGCTAATGTTTGTCTGGGCGCAGGCGCAGGATACGCCCTACCGATTGCCCGATGTGTATGCCCTGCGCGGCGCGAAGATTGTCTCCAACAGTGCGCCGCCGACTGAGAACGGCGTGATAGTGGTGCGCAACGGTGTGATAGTGGCGTTGGGCGATGCGAACACGCCCATCCCCGCCGATGCAGAGGTCATCGACGCGAGCGGACACACGGTCTACCCCGGTTTTATCGATGCGTTCAGCAGTCTCGGCATGCCCGCGCAGGCGAACGACCCTGCCTACGCCAGTTATGAGCGCGGCAACACGCACAGCAACCCCCAGATTCGCCCTGAGCGACAGGCGACGGTGCTTATGCAGCCCGACAGCGGTCAGTGGGCGCGGTGGCGTCGGGCAGGGTTTGTCGCGGCGCATATCGCCCCGCCGCACGGCATCATGAGCGGTCAGAGCGCGGTGATTAGCCTCAACACGGGCGCACCTGCCGAGCTGGTGGTGGTTCCGCAGTACGGCGTGGTGCTGAACCTACGCGGGCGCGGCGCGTTTGAGGGTGGGAGCGGCTACCCCAGCTCGCTGATGGGCGCGATTGCCCTCGTGCGCCAGACCTTCTACGACGCGCAACACCAAGCGCAGGTGTGGCAGGCATACCTGCGCGACCCGAACGGCAAGCCCCGCCCCGCGATGGACCGCGCGCTGGAGGCGTTGCAACCCGTGTTGGAGCGTAAACAGCCCCTGCTTGCCATCGTCAATAACGCCGAGGACATCCGCCGCGTGCTGCACATCGCCGACGAGTTCAACTTGCGCGTGATTATTGTGGGCGGACAAGAGGCGGCGAAGGTCGCTGAAGAGCTAAAACGGCGCGAGATCCCTGTGCTGCTGAGCATGGAGATGCCCGAACCTCTGCGTAGCTACGACCCGCTCAGCCCGCCGACGCTTACCAGCCTGCGCAACCGCGCCCTCGCCTATCAGAACGCTGCGATCCTGCACGAGCGGGGTGTGCGCTTCGCCTTCACGACTGAGGGGCTGGGCGACCCTGAACGCCTGCTGCGCAACATCCGCACGGCAATCGCAAATGGCTTGCCCCAAGACGCCGCACTGCGCGCCCTCACGCTCACACCCGCCGAGCTACTCGGCATCCAAGACAAGTTCGGCGACCTCGCGGTGGGCAAGACGGCGAGTTTCGTGGTCGTGCGCGGCGAGCTGTTCGAGCCGCGCGCCCGCATCGAGTTCGTGTTCGCGGACGGCAAACGCTATAAACTCAGCGAAACGACACAGACCGCCGCCGCGCCCCCGACGCCGCAGTTCCGCCGCCCGCGCGACTGGGACGCCGAGAACACCAGCAGCCTGCACGAAGCCTCCTGCTGCTACCACCACGCACACGGCAGCACGCTGACCCACATGCACAGCCACGACCACGAGGCGCACCACTGCGAAGTCTCGTGTACCGAGCATCTGACGGCAGGCGTGCCCCCACGCCAAGATACGCCGCGCGAGGCAGGGATACAGCAGGGCGAGCCATCTCAAGCGCGCACTGAGCAGGGCGCAACCGCCGAGGACGCGCCTACCCTGCCCCGCGTGAAACTGACGCCCATCATGCCTCCACCCCCCGACGAACACAACACTTGGCTCATCCGCAACGCCACCGTGTGGACGATGGCGCACGATAAACCCCTGCCCAACACCGATGTGCTGATTGTGGATGGCAAAATCGCGGCGGTGGGCAGGAACCTCACCGCGCCGCCCAACGCCCGAATCGTCGACGGCACAGGCAAACATCTCACGCCCGGACTGATGGATTGCCACTCGCACACGGCGATTAGCGGCGGCGTGAACGAGGGCACGAATGTCTGCACCGCCGAAGTGCGCATTCAGGATGTGCTGAACCCAGAGGATGTGAACATCTACAGGCAACTCGCGGGCGGATTGACCAGCGCGCTGGTGTTGCACGGCTCGGCGAATGTGATTGGCGGGCAGAGCATCGTGGTCAAGTGGCGCTGGGGCAAGACGGCTGATGAGATGATTTTCAAGGAAGCCCCTGCAGGTATCAAGTTCGCGTTGGGCGAGAATGTGAAACGCTCCAACTTCCGCTCGCCAGGTCCGCAACGATACCCTGCCTCGCGCATGGGCGTGGAGCAGGTGATCCGCGAGCGGTTCCTCGCCGCGCTGGACTACAAACGCCACTGGGAAGAGTACCGCGCGGGCAAACGCCCCCTGCCCCCACAACGCGACCTGCAACTCGACGCGCTGGTGGAGATTCTGGAGGGCAGGCGGCTCATCCACTGCCACAGCTACCGCCAAGACGAGATTCTGATGCTCCTGCGCGTATGCGAGGAGTTCGGGGTGCGCGTGGGCACGCTCCAACATGTGCTGGAGGGCTACAAAGTCGCCAACGAGATCGCACGACACGGCGCGGGCGCGTCCTCCTTCTCCGACTGGTGGGCATACAAAATCGAAGTGTACGACGCTATTCCCCATAACGGCGCGATTATGTGGGAGCGCGGCGTGGTGGTGACCTTCAACTCCGACAGCAACGAGCTCGCCCGGCGCATGAACACCGAAGCGACCAAAGCCGTCAAGTACGGCGGCGTGCCTGAGATGGAAGCCCTCAAGTTCGTCACGCTGAATGTCGCCAAGCAGCTCGGCGTCGACCGCTATGTCGGCTCGGTCGAAGTGGGCAAGCACGCGGATTTGGCGTTGTGGAGCGACCATCCTCTGAGCGGCTACGCTGTGTGTGAGAAGACCTTCATCGACGGCGTGCTGTATTTCGATATCGAGCGCGACCGTGCGTGGCGCGAGGAGCTGGAAAAGGAGCGTCAGGCGTACCTGAAAGGGTTGCGTGCCGAGTCGGTGTTCGACGAGCGGCGTGCGGAGCGCGAGCCGCCCGCTGAGCCGCCGCGCGAGGGCGCCGCGACGCCCAGCCTCGCAGGCGTGTGGCAAGGCACAATTAGCGGCGGCGACCCGTTGCCCCCTGAAGGCGTGCCGTTCACCCTGCGCATCCGCCAAGAGGGCGCACGGCTCGTCGGGACGCTGGAGACCCTGCTGGGGGCGCAAGCGTTCGATATCGCCGCGCCCGACGGCGACACGCTCACCCTCACCCTCGAAATGGGCGGCATGAGCATCACGGTTAACGCCACTGTCGCAGGCGATAGGCTCACAGGCACGATTAGCGCGATGGGGCAGTCGTTCACCCTCGAAGCGCGGCGCATGCCGAACCGCGATTAGGTACAATCTCGCCCAGAAGGAGTGTACGCATGGCTATCTTAGTGGACGCAGACTCCAAAATTCTTGTTCAGGGCATCACGGGGCGCGAAGGAGAGTTTCACACGCGCCAAATGATCGAGTACGGCACGCAGGTGGTTGCGGGTGTGACGCCCGGCAAAGGCGGACAGGCTGTCGCGGGCGTGCCTGTGTTCGATACGGTCAAGCAAGCAGTGCGCGAGACAGGCGCGAATGTGTCGTGTATCTTCGTGCCTGCACCGTTCGCACCCGACGCGATTCTGGAAGCCGCCGATGCAGGCGTCGAACTCATCGTCTGCATCACGGAAGGCATCCCCGTGCAAGAGATGGTGCGCGTGATGAGTTATGTGAAACGCTGCACGCAGAGCCGAGTCATCGGTCCGAACTGCCCCGGCCTGACCACCGCCGAAGCATGCAAGGTGGGCATCATGCCCGGCATGCTCTTTAAGAAGGGCAACATCGGCTTGGTCTCGCGCAGCGGCACGCTGACCTACGAAATCGTGTACGCGCTTACGCAGGCAGGACTGGGGCAATCGACCTGCGTCGGCATCGGCGGCGACCCGATTATCGGCACGACCTTCGTCGATGTGCTACCCCTGTTCGAGGCAGACCCACAGACCGAAGCGGTGGTGCTGGTGGGCGAGATTGGCGGTTCAGACGAAGAGATAGCCGCCGATTACATCAAGCGCCACATGACAAAGCCTGTCGTGGGCTTCATTTCGGGACGCACGGCGCCGCCTGGCAAACGGATGGGGCACGCAGGCGCGATAATCTCTGGCGGTAAGGGCAGTCCGCACTCCAAAGTCGCCGCCCTAACCGACGCGGGCGTGCCCATCGCCGACACGCCAAGCGAAATCCCCACCCTCGTGCAGCAAGCCCTGCAACGATAACCGATGCAGAACCGCCCCAAAGTCTCGCCAAGCGGCTCCCTCGAGCGCGGCTACTCCCTCTGGTTCGTGATGGTGGTCGCGCTCTTCGTCGTGAGCCTCGTGCTGTCCAACATCGTCGCCGCGAAGATTATCAGTCTCGGTGGGCTGGTGATGTCGTCCGCGATCCTGATTTTTCCTGTAAGCTACATTATCGGGGATGTGCTGACGGAGGTGTATGGCTATCGTCGGGCGCGAGTGGTGATTTGGATTGGCTTTGCGTGCAACCTGCTCGTGGCGTTGGTGATATTAGGAGCGATTGCTCTGCCCCCCGCGCCGTTCTGGGAGAACCAATCGGCCTATGAGGCGGTGTTGGGCGTTGCGCCGCGCCTGCTTGTCGCCTCCCTGACAGCGTATCTGGTCGGTGAGTTCGTGAATTCCTATGTGCTGGCGAAACTCAAAATCGCCACACGCGGACGCTGGCTCTGGACCCGCACGATTAGCTCCACGCTGATCGCGCAACTGCTGGACACGACCATCTTCACGGTCGTGGCGTTCGTGGGTGTCTACCCAACCGCCGAGCTGGTGAAGATTAGCCTCATCGAGTGGGGCGCGAAGACGCTCTACGAGGCGATGGCGACGCCCATCACCTATGCGGTGGTCGCTTTCCTTAAAGCGCGCGAGGGCGTCGATGTGTACGACACCGACACCCGCTTCAATCCGTTTCTGGTGTGGGAGTAGCCGCTACTTGAGCAGCGGCGACTCCCAGTAGATGACGCTCTCGCAGGCGGAGGCATCCGTGCGCGAGTGCATCGCCCGCGTGGAGACCGCGCCCCACAGCGCGGCAATCGCAATCAGCCAGGTGAGCCACAGGAGCCAGCGTTTCATCGGTACTTTCCTCACAGTTTCACAAACCCACCGAGCAGGAACGCCAAGCCCCAGCCGATGAAGCCCACCAGCAACGCGCCGACCAAACCGACGAGGAACGGCTTCAGCCCGACGCCCTTGAACACGCTGAACGAGGTCGCCAAACCCACCGCCGCCATCGCCGTGCCCAGCGCGCGGGAACCCCAAGTCTCGCCGACCGCTTTGGTGAGCTCTTTCCAGCCATCCGCGTCCCAAATCCCGAACGCTAAGCCGTTGGCAACCTGCGCGTCGCCGATGGAGCGCACAACCGCCATCGCGATGAAGCCCAAGATGAACGCCGGGAGCAGTTTCGCGATGCTAATCTTGCCGCCGTCGCCCTCGCCCTGCGCCGCCATCTGACGCAGATACAGATACGACAACATCGGCACGACAATCGCCAAGAACAGGTTGCGCGTGAGCTTGGTCACGGTGGCGGCTTTGAGCACTACCTCGTCGTTGAACACCTCTTTGTAGGTGAGCGCGGCGCCCACGACCTGCGAGGTCTCATGCACTGCCGTGCCCAAGAACAGCCCAATCTGCTCGGAGGTGTGCAGAATATGGGGCGCGAGGTAGGGGTACAGGAACATCCCCACCAAACCGAACAGCGTGATGTTCGCTACGGCATAGGCGACCTCTTTCTGATCGGCTTTAATCGCGGGTGCGACCGACACGATTGCTGTCACACCGCAGATGCCTGTACCCGCTGCAATCAGCGTGCCCAGCCGTTCAGGCAGATTCAGCCGCTTGTTGAACCACGACACGAACCACAGCCCGCCGAAAATCGCCGTCGCAACCACAGGAATGCCCCATGCCCCCAACTTGAACACATCCATCAGGCTCAGCTTAATCCCCACCAGAATAATCCCCAGACGCAGAATCTTGGTGGTGCTGAACTTGATGCCGTCTTCGATGGCTTGAGGCAGGGGCAGCAGGTTGCGCAGCACTATCCCTATCACAATCGCCGTCAGCACGGCGGAGATAGGGCTGGATTTGCCCGTCGGGTCGATACCTTGTAAACTCAGTACCCATGCGCCCAGCGTATTGGTAAGCGGTATCGCGACCAGCATAATCGCGACCGACAATAGGAAGCCAGGCAAAATACGCACTATGCCTTGCCAATCGGGTACACCCAGCAAGGCATCTAAAATCAGATTGCGCTTCTCTACTTGTTTATCTATAGGTTGCGTTGCCATCGCTGTCTACCTCCTGTCATGTGGCTAAGTTCACCTTGTGCGCTCTTCCTACACGGCGAGAGCGATCGAAGGCGTCTCAAAAAGCCCCTCCTCCCGATCCAGTGGGAGGAGGGGGAGGTGTACGCTCAGTAAGCGTCTGCCAGAGCGCAAACGTTCTTGCCCAGCTCCAGCTCTTGAGCTTTCTCCTCGTCGGGAACCAGCAGCCCTGCGTTCACGCGCTTGATATCCACATACTGGGGCGGGAACACTGGGAGCGTGCTGAGCATGAACTCGATGAACTCCTCTTTGCTCTTTGCTTGGTACTCGCGCGGGTTATTGC
>JARJMV020000238.1 GCA_029335935.2 bacterium | reverse complement strand
ACACCGTCTTTTTCGTGGGAAGCTTCTGATGTTTATATGAGAGAGGTGGTGGGGGGGACGCCCAGGATACGAGTGCGTGTCGTCGGCGGGACGCCGACGCTACCCAGTTTGGCACGGACAGGAATGTCCGTGCTACGGGGTTTGATGCGTTTGCCCTTCTCACGCCTAAATAGCCTCATAGCCCCTCCAGCGCGTCTTGTAGGATTCGCTCGATAAGTTCGCTGAAGCCGATGCCTGCCGCCTCTGCGCTGCGCGGCAGCAGCGAGGTGGGGGTCAAGCCCGGTATGGTGTTCACTTCCAGCACATAGGGTGTGGTCTCGCGCACAATCATGTCTACGCGGCTCATGCCCCGACAGCCGAGGGCGAGGTGCGCCACCACTGCCGTCTCTTGCAGGAGTTGCAAAATCTCTTGGGGCAGGCGCGCGGGCACAATCTCCTCCGTCGCGCCGGGGATGTACTTGGCTTGGAAGTCGTAGTAGCCGCTCTTGGGGGCGATTTCCACTGGGGGCAGTGCTTGGGGTTCGCGCCTCCCCAGCACGGGCACGGAGACCTCCACCCCCTCGATGAGTTCTTCCACCAGCGCGCTTTCGTCGTAGGCGAGCGCTTTGCGCAATGCGCGAGGCAGCTCGCTCCAGTCGAACACGCGCGTTGCGCCCAGCGTGGAGCCGCCTTGGTTCGGCTTGACCATCAGAGGTAGGCTAAGCCGTCGGCGGATGCGCTCCAGAGTATCCTCTTCGCAGTCCGTCGCCAGCAGGTCGGCAGGCGTGGTTAGCCCCGCCTCGCGAAAGACAATCTTCGCGGCGTATTTATTCATCGCCAGCGCGCTGGGTAGCACGCCCGACCCCGTGTAAGGGATGCCCAGCAGCTCCAGCAGCCCCTGCACCGAGCCGTCCTCGCCGTGTTTGCCGTGCAGGGTAATCAGCGCGACATCGGGTCGCTCGCGCGTGAGCAGCTCTTGCAAGCCCCAGAAGCCTCCTTTGCCCTCGATAAGTGCAGGGTCTACCGCGACGGCGTGGTATTTCTCAGGGTCCAACGCCTGCATCGCGCGCAACCCAGACAACAGCGACACATCGCGTTCGGGCGAGTCGCCGCCCATCAGCACGGCGACGGTGAGCCGCCGCGCCTGACCCTGCGCTTCCAAGCGGCGCAGCAGCATCGGCTCAATCTTCTCGATATCGCCTGCCCCCATCATCACCACCACATCACTGGGGCGCAGGTGGGGTAGCAAGCGTTGCGGAATCTGCTCCTTGATGGGCACATAGAGCGTCGGGGGCGACTCGCGCTCCAGCAAGCCGTCGGCGATTAGCGCCGCACTGACGCCCGGAATCGGCAGCTCGCGCGCAGGGTAGATGTCGGTAATCACCACAAAGTCCGCCGTGCTGAGGCTCTCAATCAGCCCCTGCAGCTGGTCGCGCGTGCGACTGTAAAGGTGGGGCTGATACACCACCACCAGGCGTCGGTTGGGGAACCGCTGGCGCAGCGCACTCATCGCAGCGCGAATCTCGGTCGGGTGGTGCGCATAGTCATCGATAATCGTGATGCCCATCGCCTCGCCGACAATCTCCTGACGCCGCTTGACCCCGCGAAAGTTCGCCAGCGCATCGGCAATCGTTTCGGCAGGGATGTTCAACAGCAACGCGATGCAGGTGGCTCCTAAGGCGTTCTGCACATTCTGCTCGCCCAAGTAAGGAATGTGCAAAATCGGCTCGGCGTCGGAGAGCCAGTGGCTATTATGCACGCGGAACGCTGTGTAGGTCGGCGTGTGCTCCAAGATTTCGGCTTTCAGGTCGTTCTGTGCGCCCAGTCCGTAGAAGATCGGCGGCCGCTCGTGCCCGCCGATGCCGTGAAGCATTTTGGTCATCTCGCGCACGCCGGGGCTGTCGCCGCAGGCAATCAGATAGCCCTCACGAGGCACGCGCTTGGCGAAATTCACAAAACTTTTCAGTAATCGCTCAAAAGTGCCGTGATAGTCCAGATGGTCTGCCTCGATGTTCGTAATCAGCGCGATGTGGGGGTGCAGGTCGTGGAACGAGTCATACGCTTCACAGGCTTCCACGACTGCCCATTCACCCTGTCCCAGGCGCAGGTTGCCCTGCCACGGCGCAGGTAGGGGCACATCCGCGCCGATTAGCACGATTGGGTCGTAGCCTGCCGCTTCGAGAATCGCGGCGGTCATCGCCGTCGTGGTGGACTTGCCGTGCGTGCCCGCAATCGCGATCACTTTGTAGTCGCGCAGGAGCCAGCCCATCAGTTGCGAGCGTCGCCAGATGGGGATTTCGCGGCGCAGCGCCTCAATCACTTCGGGGTTGTCGGGGTGGATGGCATCTGAGACAATCAGCCAGTCGGGTTGTCCCATGCGTTGGGGGTCGTGAGGCGCGTAGGCGTCGGCGCCGAGCGTGCGCAGCGCGTCCAGCGTCGGCGACTCGACCATGTCGGAGCCGCTGACGGCGACGCCCTTATGGCGCATCCAGCGCGCGAGCGCAGACATGCCTGCCCCGCCGATGCCCACAAAGTGGAACCGCATCGTCAGGTCTGGTTCACGGTGCGTGGTCAAACGGACGCCTGTGGGCGTGTACATCTCCTACCTCCTCCAGCAGTTGCACGATTCGCTCGGTTGCGTCGGGGATTGCCCATCGGCGCGCGGCGTGTTGCATGCGCTCGCGCAGTTCGGGGCAGTCGCGCAGGTTCAGCAGTTGCTCCGCCAGCGTTTTGGGGGAGAGTTCCGCCTGCTCGAGCAGGATGGCTGCGCCGCGCTTCACCAACGCCTGACAATTATACCGTTGATGCCCCCCCGCCGCGTGCGGATAGGGAATCACAATCATCGGCAATCCGTTGAGCGCGAACTCGGCGAGGCTCCCTGCCCCGCCCCGCCCGACCACCACATCCGCTGCGCGATACGCCTGCCCCATCGCCGCCGCTGTGAGGAACGGGCGCGGTTGATAGTTGCCGTTCAGCCCCAGTCGCTCGGCAGTCGCACGCACGGTCTCGTAGTGCGCCTCGCCCGTGAGATGCAGCCACTGGAGCGCGCCCGACGGCAGGTACTGCACCGTGCCCAGCGTCGCCTCGTTCAGCGCACCCGCGCCCTGACTGCCCCCCACCACCAGCACGGTGAACTTATCGGGCTTCATTCCGAACATCGCCCGCGCCCTGCCCTGCTCCAACTCCGGTGGATACACTTCAGGGCGCAGCGGCAGTCCCGTGCGCACCGCGCGTTCCGCCCCAAACGCCTGAATCGCCTCTTCAAAGTTCACGCAGATTCGCGTCGCGCGTTTCGCCAGCCAGCGGTTCGCCTTGCCTGGCAGCGCGTCGGGTTCCAGCAGCACCAACGCCCCGCCCCGCTTCAGGTGCGCCAGCGCAATCGGGATGGAGGCGTAGCCACCTGTGGTGAAGAGCAGCTCCGCGCCGAACTCGTCCAAGATTCGGTGCGCGGCGCGACGCGCACGCCAAATCGTGAGCGGCACCGACCACAGCGTGCGGTGGGTGGAGCGCAGCCCGCGCATATCGAGCAGCACATGCGGCACGGGCAGCTCCCCACGGGCTTCGATGCCGTGTTGCGCGCCGAGATACAGCACGCGATGCCCGCGCGTCATCAGCGCCTGCGCGATTGTGAGCGCAGGAAACAGATGCCCGCCCGTGATACCGCCTGCGATTGCGACCTTCATGGCGTCTCCCTCATCAGCGCGATGCCGACACCGACGGCAGCCATAAGGCTCACCAGCGCGGAGCCGCCCGCGCTCACGAACGGCAACGGGAAGCCCATCG
>JARJMV020000080.1 GCA_029335935.2 bacterium | reverse complement strand
GCCGTCGAGCGGTCGTCCGAGCGCGTCGACCACGCGCCCCAGCAACGCCTTGCCGACAGGCACTTCCGCGATACGCCCCGTGCGCTTAACAGGGTCGCCCTCTTTGAGTTCCTCGTCAGAGCCTAACACAATCACGCCGATGCTGTCTTCTTCGAGGTTCAGCACCATGCCCATCACTTCGTGGGGGAACTCCAGCAGCTCGCCCATCTGCGCGTCGGGTAGCCCGTACACGCGCGCGATGCCGTCGCCCACTTGCAGGATTGTGCCGACGCTCTCGGCGACGGGCTTGCCGTCGGCGGTCTCTATTTCCTTCGCTAAGATGCTCGTAATCTCTTCGGGTCGGATTGCCATGATTACACCTCGCTTACTCTGTGCGGACGGCGCGTGCGCCGCGTCGCTCGATTTCGAGTGTGATGTGGTCGCGCAGGCGGTCTAACGCGCCGCGCAGGGTTCCGTCGATTTGATAGTCGCCCATCTGCACGCGCACGCCCCCGATGAGGTCTGGGTTCACCTCGAAGGTCGGGATGATTGTTTTGCCCGTGCTTTGCTGGAGTTTTTGGACGATGCCGTTCTGTTCCGCTTCGGTGAGTGGCTTAGCCGACTCGATAGTCGCTCTCACCACGCCTTGATGCGCCTCTTGGAGCTTGCGGAACTCTTCACAGACCGCTTCGAGGAACTTCTCGCGTCGCTTTTCAGTGAGCAGCTCCAGCAGGCGCAGGGTGTGGGGTTGCACTTGTGCTTGGAGCGCCTCACGCAGTCGCTGGGTTTTACGGTCGCGCGGGATGAGCGGGCTGTAGAAGAAGGCGCGCAGCTCCGCCGACTGCTCCAGCAAAGTGCGCAGCGCTGCGAGGTCGTCGGCGGTAGGCTGGAGCAAGTTCTGCTTCAGCGCGACTTCGAACAGGGCGCGGGCGTACCGTCGGGCGACGCGGATATCGACCATTTAGCGCACCTCCGCCGTCTGGATAGACTCCTGCACGAGCCTGCGGTGGCGTTCGTCGGTCATCTCCTCGCGCAGCAGGCGTTCGGTCGTGCGCAGGGTGAGTTCGGCGACATAGGTTTGGAGTTCGCTGAGCAGTTTTTCGCTCTCCAGTTGCGCCTGTTCTTGGGCGCGTGCGACGATCTCATCGGCTTGGCGTCGGGCGTCGGCGACGATTTGGTCGCGCAGCTGCTGCGCCTCGCCGACGGCTTGCTGGATGCGCTCGCGCGCTTCGGCTTCGATCTGCGCCAGTCGCGCCTCGTACTCGCTGCGCAGCTGCTCCATCGCGCGGCGGTCGGCTTCGATCTTATCATAAGTGGCGTTGATGTCCTGTCGCCGCGATTCGAGCATATTGCCCAGCGGTTTCCAGAAGAACTTGGTCATCACCCACAGCAGCAGCAGGAACCCGACGATTTGGATAATCAGGATGTTGAAGTCGATTCCGAGCAGCTTGAGCAAGCCGCCGCCTTCGCCTTCCGCTGCGCCGAGCAGGTTCGGTAGATGCGTCAAAAGATTGGGCATCGTTAGAAAACCTCCTGCGGGGGCAGCGCATTACCGCCCCCGACTAATCGCTTACTGACCGACGGTGGGCAGGCGTCCTTGCAGCAGGAAGAAGATGACGAACGAGAACAGCACGAGCGACTCGATAAACGCCAGCGCGAGGATCATACCTGTCTGGATACGCCCTGCGATTTCTGGTTGCCGCGCCATGCCTTCCATCGCGCCCGCCGCCGCGCGCCCTTGACCCAGCGCCGCGCCAATCACGGCAATCGGCAAGCCCAAGCCGACTGCCAACGCCAAACCCATTAGATACAGTCCTGTACCTACCTCGAAGTTCATGTTCGCTATCCTCCTTGTTTTAGGTGATCCCTCCGCGCTTCCGTGCGGAGGGTCTCCTCTCAGCCGAGAGGAAATCGTCTAATGCGCATGTGCATGTTCGCCGTGATGGTCGGCATGCTCGGTCGCCAGCGCGAGGTAAATCAGCGTCAGCAGCGCGAACACGAACGCCTGCACGAACGCCACCAGCAAGCCCAGCATCATCACAGGAAACTGGATCGGCAACGGGATATACGCCGATTTGAACAGCGGCACTGCCAACGCCGTAATCAGCGCGAGCGTCACCTGCTCCTTGCCAAACATGTTGGCGTACAGACGCACAGAGAGCGAGACAGGCTTCGCCAACTCGCTGACGACCTCGATGATGAACATCAGCGGCGAGACGAACACAGGCACTTCGCCCCAGCGCGCAAAGTGCTTGAAGTAGCCCACCACGCCATTCGCGCGGATGCTTTCGTACTGCACATAGGTAATCACTATCAGCGCCAGCGCGATGGTAGTGTTCAGGCTGGCGGTGGGGGCGACGCCAGGCGGGATTAAGCCCATCAAGTTGCTGAACAGCACGAACAGGAAAATCGTGCCGGCTAAGGGCACATACTTGCGCCCGCGCTCGCCTACCAGACTCACAGCAAGGTTATCGAAGAATTCGTAGATGATTTCGGCGAGGTTCTGCAGGCGTCCGGGGCGTTTTTGCATGTTGCTCGTTGCGGCGAGCGCGAACACCACAAGCGCGAGCGCCGCGATTCCTGAAAGCACCGAAAAGACAGGCGGCGCAATCTCTGCGGCGATGCCCGTCTGCGTGAGAGTCCAAAGCGTGTTCAGCCGTTCGTCCACTGATGCGCGTCTCCTTCGCCTTCCTTAGACGGAGGTATTATACCCACTGCTTGGCTCGCGCGTCAAGGGGGGGGCGCGAGGAGGGTGTATGTAGGGTAGAATCTTGATATGGCGCAGCGGGTGGCGTATTGGTTCGCGTTTGAAGCGTCGCATTTTTATCATCTGCCCCATCTCAGCCCTGAAGAGAACGCGCGCCTGTTCGGTAAGGCGGCGCGTCATCACGGGCATAACTACCATGTGCAGGTGGTCTATCGTGCGACGCCTTCGCAAACGCCCTATGACTGGGAGACACTCGCCCACGCCACACGCCAACGCATCGATGCACAGTTCGACCACCGCTGTATCAATCGCGAACACCCTGCTTTTCAGACTCAGCTGCCCACAACCGAGAATCTCGCGCTCTATTTATGGCGCGACCTGCGCGAGACGCTTGGCGCGCCTGTCGAATCGGTCTGTGTGCATGAGTCGGAGATGCTCGCCTCGACCTATGCAGGCGCGTCCGAACCCGACGCAGGGGGCAGCTCCCGCCCTGTGATTATGATGACGCGCTTGTACCTCTTCTCTGCGGCGCATCGGCTCTATAATCCCCAACTGAGCGATGCACAGAACCGCGCCCTCTACGGCAAATGCTCTAACCCGCATGGGCACGGGCACGACTACAAGCTGGAAATCACGGTTCGAGGCGTGCCCGACCCCATCACGGGGATGGTGATGAACATCACGGAGCTCGACGCGCTGGTGCAAGCGGAGGTGTTGGCGCACTTAGACCACAAGTTTCTGAACGAGGAGACGCCGCCCTTTGATCAGATACCGCCGACTTCGGAGAATCTCGTGGCGTTTATTGTGGCGCGTCTCCAGCCCCATCTGCAGGGTGTGGTGCGGTTGGCGGGCGTGCGGCTGTGGGAGACGCCGCGCAGCGCCTTCGAGTGGCAAGCCGACGAGTAGTTGCCGATAATCTCTGGTGATGAACTGGCAAGCCGCTTTGGAGGCGGTGCGTAGCGCCGATTCTGTGCGCGTGCATGGGCGCGTGGTCGGCGCGGTGGGGCTACTCATCGAGTCGCAAGGTCCCCCGGCGAAGTTGGGCGAGTTGTGCCTGATTGAGCGCGGTCGGCGTGAGCCGCCCCTGCAGGTGGAGGTGGTCGGCTTTCGGAACGGGCGCACGCTGCTGACCCCGCTGGGCGAGTTGTCAGGGGTGTCGCCTGGCAGCGAGGTCATCCCGACCGGTCAGACGGCGTCGGTGGGCGTGTCGGAGTCGATGCTGGGGCGCGTGCTGGACGGGCTGGGCAATCCGATGGACGGCAAGCCCGCTTTCGCGCCCGTGTCGCGCTATCCGCTCAACGCCGAGGCGCCCCCCGCCTTAGAGCGACCGCCCCTGCGCACCCCGCTCCCGCTCGGCGTGCGCGCCATCGACGCGCTGCTCACCTGCGCCTACGGACAGCGCGTGGGCATCTTCGCTGGTAGCGGCGTCGGCAAAAGCACCTTGATGGGCATGATTGCCCGCAACACCGCCGCCGAAGTGAATGTGATTGCGCTGATTGGCGAGCGCGGGCGCGAAGTGCGCGAGTTTATCGAGGACAGTCTCGGCGAGGAGGGGCTACAACGCTCCGTGCTGGTGGTCGCCACTTCCGACCAGCCCGCCATCGTGCGCCAGAAAGCCGCCTTCACCGCCACCGCCATCGCCGAATACTTCCGCGATCAAGGCAAGCAGGTGGTGCTGATGATGGACTCGCTCACGCGCTTGGCGATGGCGCAACGCGAGATAGGCTTGTCGGCAGGCGAGCCGCCCGCCGCGCGCGGCTACACGCCCTCCGTGTTCGCGCTGATGCCACGCCTGCTCGAACGCGCAGGCAACAGCGCACACGGCAGCATCACCGCGCTCTATACCGTGC